>NZ_JBMPPH010000048.1:0-29020 GCF_049340285.1 Undibacterium sp. SXout20W
CTTGGGTAAGATGTGTGTATGTCATTTCGGGCAACTTTGACTTGGAGGTCTGGAAGGCCGGATGCTACTGCATCTTCCCACCTTTAACCATTTATCTTCAGTTGCACTTCATAGTTGAACTCGCGTGAACTTAATTTTGAATGACGACAAAGTACTATTTCACAAGAGCAATCTTGCAATTGATGCTCAATTTTCAGAAAATGCCAGGCCGATGAGTTTAGTTAAATTCAACGCGGGAACTACGTGCTTCATAAAGACCTTCTCGCTTGCAGTGGCGTAACCTTGCCCCCAAAATTCTGGCAAAAATCGATATCCGATATCCGATATCCGATATCCGATATCGACATCATGCAGTTCCGGTAAAAATTTCAACCCACTAAAACCAATGAGTCGGCCAGAATATTTATCGATGCAGACCATTCGACCAAATCCGAAGTCAGAATAATCACTGATCGGACCCGTTAGCATTTTTTGCCTGACCTCTTCTATCGCTGTCACAGGTGGTTCTCCTGTGAGTCGCATCAAATCTGGTAAAGATGCTAATGGAAAAAATCTTCCACATCGTCTAAAGTAAATGGCCTTAGCACTAAGCGCTCAGTTTGCATTTCTACCATAAGATTTTTCAATCGGGAAGTAGCTTTCACTGCCGGTCAAATCCGCCCAATTACTCATCGTGATTGTAATTCACTTCTGTATCCACCCCAAAAACTGCAACGTCCCGGATGTTTTTTTGCACCGCTACGGCGCCAAACAGTGCCAGGATGAATGACATTGCATAGAAACCTTTTTCGCTATCATGCAAGCTTGCGTTCCATAATCCAATAACGAGCAACATAATGGCTGCAATCAGTGCAAACCAGGATACGCCAAAATAAATGCCTGTTACATGAATGCCTTCGGATTTGTCGCGCACGGATTTTTGTAAAGAGATCGCTGCATACAAGCCAAACAAAAGAACCGTAAAGTAGTAGCCGCGTTCGTTCAGTAGCATCGTAGAATTCCACAGCCCAGTGACGAAAGCGATTGAACCGCACAACATTGACACCCAAGATGCGGCAACGAACGCTGCGGTTGGCGGTTGAATTTTTGCTGACATAGAATTTTCCTGAAATGATGTGAGTAAATTGTACTAAACGTCGACGATAACTAAAATGCAACATTATGCGAATGTTGCATTTCAAGGCCATTGTTTCCTGATGTAATCTTTATTATGAAAATCTACGAGTTTCTTGACTAGCGCCCACAGGCGTTGATGCTGAGCTCTTTGGCACTTGTCGTGTGCCCCCCGCATTACGACACTCCGGAATTTGGAATTCACGGGTTCTTTGCAGCAGACGCAACACAATCAACGCAGCGGCGGTGGCAGCGATAACATGTTTGATACTGTGCCCGCTGATGATGTGAGTTAAAGTCAATATCGGCGCGTCTGCTATCTCTGTGATTTTTGCAAGTACGTACAACACCATTGCTATCCCAAAAGCGAGTCTATCGGCTTTTGGGGCACGCCAAATCATGTGCCACAAGGGAATCAGAATCAGGCTTAATCCTTGCAAAAGTAAATATGGACGTAAGTCGGCTGTCCATTGCCACCAGAATACTGAGAAAACGGCAAATAACAGAGACACAGATAATTCCAGCAAAGCAGATAATCTCGTCATGCAAGGAATATTTTCAGCGCGTACAGCACACATCAAACTTGCACACGCCAACGCGATTGGTAACCGATCCCAAAACAAACGAGCATCATCTGGCGCCAGATGATAAAAAGACGAACCTATCGACGTCAGCAATAAACTAACGATAATCATAAAATATGCGGGGTCGCTGTTTGCTTTAATCATGAGTTGGCTAGTTCGCGCAATATAATAAAAGCCAACAGCAGCAACTAAACCAAAACCGAGATTGCTCAAGACGTCGGCAGCATGAGGTATCCCCATCCACAGCGACTGATCGGCAAAATCATGATAATGAGAAAGTTGTGGGATGGGGCCATATAACAACATGGCGATGACGATCAACAGGCTTAAAAGGCTGGGCAAGTGGGCGAGGCGGCTATGCATTTTTTTCTCCGTTATCAGAATTTGATAAGCGCAGCTTGCCAAAAAGCATAGAAATATGAAACTATTTTGAAATAAGTAGCACACCAACGACGTTCAAGTATTACATTTTTGCGACCAGTCTATGAGTGAAATTAGCCAAATCTTAAATACCATCAAGCGCCAGCTTAAACTGCAAAGCAAAACCTATCGCGATGTTGCATTGGCGCTCGATTTGTCCGAAGCCAGTGTTAAACGCCTATTGCAAGCGGATAACGCGGCTTCTATCAGTATAGAAAGACTGTCACAAATCAGTCAGTTACTGGGGCTGAGCCTGATGGAACTGACCCAAGAAGCAAATGCCCAGGGTCAACGACTGCACACTCTGGCTTTAGCGCAAGAAAAAGATTTAGTAGCAGACAATACGTTGCTATTAGTTGCAGTGTGCGCGATCAATCATTGGACGTATGAGGACATTACGAGCGCCTACCGCATTTCCGAAACGGAATGTCTGCGGCACCTGCTGAAGCTCGATAAATTGGGTTTGCTCACGCTATTACCCGGCAACCGCATACGGCTCAACCTCGCGCGCGATTTTGATTGGCTACCGGACGGGCCGATACAGCATTATTTTCGGCATAAAGGGATGTCAGATTTTCTCGCAGCCAAATTTAATCAACATGATCAATCTCTGAATTTTATACACGGCATGTTGACGGATGCGGCACTAAGTAAGCTCGATGCCGAATTGCGATTACTCAAGAGAAAATTTGCAGAATTACATACAGAAAGTTTAGCCGCGCCCATCAGGAAACGGCGTGGCACCGCCTTACTCTTAGCAATGCGTGAATGGGAGCCGGAGGAATTTACTGCGTTACGCCGGCGTTAATTTGAATGTAAAGCGTCTGCTGAAATCAAAATACCGTCTTGATCGGCATAAATCCAATCACCCGGCGTAACGGCGACGCCAGATAGCGAAATACGACCATCGTGTTCACCACCGCCGCGCTTGATACTGCGCACCGGCATCGCGGCTAACGCGCGAACGCCGATTTGGCAGGCATTGATTTCGGCCACATCCCGAATACATCCATGAACGATCACACCAACCCAGCCATTTTTTTGCGCCAAAACGCCAAGATTGCCGCCCAGCAAAGCACAGCGCAGGCTGCCACCACCATCGATCACCAATACCCGACCATCGCCCGGCGTTTCTAACACCGTGCGAACCATACCATTATCTTCAAACAGCTTCAGCGTGCTGGCACGACCAGAAAACTTTTCTAAGGCACCGAAAGCCTGATAAATTGGAGGTAGAACGCGTACCTGTCCATTGGCTAGTTTGTCTTCGTTTGCGTCACATAAATCACAAGTTGCAAAGCGCATTGGTGCTTCCTTTCAGAGGTTTATTCTATTCTAGCTTGCCTGTGTTTGATCGCCAATAAACGAAGGCTCCAGATCAATCATAAACAACAGACAGCAAAAATTAGCCAATCGATTTAAGATGCAAGCATATTTCCACTCAACTCTCTGATATCAGACATTTTCACTATGGCGACGCCGATACTGACTCACAATCTGCCTGTCACTGCTTCAAAGCTCCCGACCTTAGACAGGCCATTACGTCTCGTTGCCCGCAATTTAAAGATTTCCCAAGATCTGGCGCCGCATAGCCACCCATGCGGTCAGATCACTTATACGCCGCAAGGCATGCTGCAAGTCATTGCTGATGGCACAGTGTGGTTTGTACCGCCTATGCGTGCCATTTGGATACCACCGGACACGATCCATGAAGTCAAACTACTGACCGAATCGAATCTGCGGGCAATTCATATCCACGCGGAATATTCACCTTTAAGCAATCAACATTGCTTGGTATTGGAAGTATCAAATTTGTTACGTGAGTTGATTTTTAGTCTTGAATACACTGAACCAGATAGCCCGCGTGAACGGCATTTGGTCCAGGTAATTCTGGATGAATTGATTGCCGCAAAACCTCTGCCAATCTACTTGCCCATGCCAAACGACAAGCGCCTTAAAAATTTGTGCGAAATTTTAATTGCAAATCCTGCAAGTAATGACACGCTGGAGATATTAGCAAAAAAAGTCGGAGCGTCCGCCCGAACCTTGACCCGTTTGTTCGAGCAGGAACTGCGTATGAGCTTCGGTGACTGGCGCCAGCAAATGCGTTTAGCACGCGCTTACCTTTTAATTGCCAATGGCACGCCCATGTCGCAAGTGGCAGCGGAACTCGGATATTCGAGTCAATCAGCATTTTCAGCGATGTTTAAAAAAACTTTTGGGGTTTCGCCGTCGAGTTTTTTTAGACAGGCAGGATAAAAAATGCGCAAGCTCTAGCGCAATAGCGAGTGCAATAGCGAGCATAAATGCAACCCGCCATCGTTGATCAAGCGGAAATTGCGCCGATTCGAAAATTTAATTTTCTTTGCGTCTATCAAGCACTCTCGTCCCTACCCTTCTCCCGTTTAAGGGAAAAGGGTCTGAACCTAAGTTTGCTTCAAGATCACTATCGCTATCACTATCGCTATCGCTATCACTACCACCAGCGCCACTAGACTTTACTAAATACCAGCTCGCCGTCTTGGGCATTGATCGCAATCACGTCTTTCGGACCAAACTTACCTTGCAAGATTTGTTTCGATAAAGGATTTTCTATCTCTTGCTGGATCGCCCGTTTCAAAGGACGTGCACCATAAACCGGATCGAAACCTGCTTCGGCAATTTTCAACAAGGCGGCATCGCTGACCTGCAAACCCATGTCCATTTGCTGCAAACGACTTTCCAGCGTTTTAAGCTGAATCTTAGCAATGGCACCGATGTTTTTCGCATCAAGCGCATGGAACACCACGATCTCATCGATACGGTTAATAAATTCTGGTCTGAAGTGCGATTTAACTTCGCCCATCACTGCCATTTTAATCACTGCCGGATCACTGCCTTCCATAGCCTGGATTTGATGCGACCCCAGATTCGAGGTCATGACGATGACCGTGTTTTTAAAATCGACTGTGCGTCCCTGCCCATCGGTCATGCGACCATCATCCAATACTTGCAACAAAACGTTGAACACATCGTGATGCGCTTTTTCCACTTCATCCAGCAAAATAACACTGTATGGCTTGCGACGAACGGCTTCGGTCAGATAACCGCCCTCTTCGTAGCCAACATAGCCCGGAGGCGCACCAATCAGACGCGCGACGCTGTGCTTTTCCATGAACTCGCTCATATCGATACGAATCAAAGATTCTTCAGTATCAAACATAAAACCAGCCAGCGCTTTACATAACTCCGTTTTACCTACACCAGTCGGACCGAGGAACAGGAAAGAACCGTAAGGCCGTCCCGGATCGCCCAATCCTGCCCGTGAACGACGGATTGCATCTGACACGGCGACAATCGCTTCATCCTGCCCGACCACGCGTTCATGCAAGGCATCTTCCATATGCAAAAGTTTTTCACGCTCGCCTTGCATCATGCGTGATACCGGGATGCCGGTAGCACGTGAAACGATTTCAGCGATTTCTTCGGCGTCAACCTGCGTGCGCAACAATCGGAGTTTTCCGCCGCCTGTTTCATTTTTTTCAGCCTGTGTGTCTGCTTGCTTGAGTTGCGCCTCCAATTCTGGCAAACGACCATATTGGAGCTGCGACATGGTTTGCCAATCACCTTTGCGCTTTGCATCATCCATTTGTAGTCGGATTTTTTCTATCTCCTCCTTAATATGGGTGCTGCCTTGCACGATGGCTTTTTCTGCTTTCCAGATTTCTTCAAGATCGGCATATTCACGAGACAATTTCTCGATTTCTTCTTCAATCAAGCCCAGACGTTTATGTGAAGCTTCGTCCTTTTCGCGTTTCACTGCCTCACGTTCAATTTTGAGTTGTATTAAACGACGATCAAGTTTATCCATTACCTCGGGTTTGGAATCAATCTCAATCTTAATTTTAGCGGCCGCTTCATCGATCAAATCGATCGCTTTGTCAGGTAAAAAGCGATCAGTAATGTATCGATGCGACAATTCAGCAGCAGCAACGATCGCAGGGTCAGTAATATCGACGCCATGATGGACTTCGTATTTTTCTTGCAAACCACGCAGAATGGCAATCGTTGCCTCAACACTAGGTTCGTCGACGATGATCTTCTGGAAGCGACGTTCCAGCGCGGCATCTTTTTCTATGTATTTACGGTACTCGTCAAGCGTCGTCGCGCCTACGCAGTGCAACTCTCCACGAGCCAATGCCGGTTTAAGCATATTGCCCGCATCCATGGCACCTTCTGCTTTACCCGCACCAACCATGGTGTGCAACTCATCAATAAAGACGATCGTCTGGCCTTCATCCATGGCGATTTCTTTGAGCACAGCCTTGAGACGCTCTTCAAATTCACCACGGTATTTTGCGCCAGCCAATAACGCCGCCATATCGAGCGACAAGACGCGTTTAGATTTAAGGCTATCAGGCACCTCGCCATTGACGATACGTTGTGCCAGGCCTTCGACAATCGCCGTTTTACCGACGCCTGGCTCACCAATCAAAACCGGATTGTTTTTGCTGCGACGTTGCAAAACCTGAATTGCACGGCGAATTTCATCATCACGACCAATGACGGGATCCAACTTGCCTAAGCGTGCGCGCTCGGTCAAATCGAGCGTATATTTTTTCAAGGCTTCGCGCTGGCCTTCTGCATCTTGAGAGTTGACGTTGCCACCGCCCCGCACTGCGGCAATTGCGGCTTCTAAGGATTTTCGGGTCAAACCGTTTTCGCGGGATAATTTACCTGCTTCGGATTTATCTTCTGTCAGAGCAAGCAAGACCATTTCGCTGGCTAAAAATTCATCGCCACGTTTTTGTGATTCTTTGTCCGCCAGATTCAGCAAACCCGTTAATTCACGACCAATTTGCACCTGACCATCAGTGCCAGAGACCTTTGGCAAGCGGTCTAAACCACCTTTCAGGGCGCTCAACAAGGCGTTGACATTGACGCCAGCACGCTGCAATAGAGATCGGCTGCCACCATCATCCTGATTAATCATGGCTAACAGTAAGTGAACCGGTTCTATATATTGATTATCGTTGCCAACAGCCAGACTTTGCGCATCAGCTAAGGCTTCTTGTAATTTGGTAGTAAGTTTATCGAGACGCATTTTTTGCTCCTGAATAATTAGTTACCAACACAATTTGGGGCTGGAGTGCCGTTTTCAAGCAGTGTGCAATAGTCAATAGAAAACTGTTTGCGATAGCGCAAGCCTGCCCGAAGTTTGCGTACCTTCGGGCAACTTTTATTGCAAAAAAATAAATTAAATTAAATTAAATTAAATTAATTACAGGGTATTTATTATTGAAAACGAGCTTGTTTCTTAAATTGCTCAGTGGCACGCACTAAGGCATTTGCAATTCCCGGTTCCATCGCCGCGTGACCCGCATCACCGATCATATGAAATGCCGCCGTTGGCCATGCCTGATGTAGTCGGTATGCAGACACTGGCGGACAAATGACGTCATAGCGTCCTTGAATAATGACTGCTGGCAAGTGCGATATTTTTGCAATATTTTTAATTAACGCATCGTCTTCCATAAATGCTGCATTGAACATATAGTGTGCTTCCAGGCGCCCAATTCCCAAACTCACTTCATCCGATTCAAAATTAGAAATCGCGTCAGCTTGTGGTTTTAGAAATAAACAAGAGCCTTCATAACGACTCCAGTTACGCGCTGCTTCTACGTAGATCGCTGGATCATCGCAAAATAAACGTTTTACATAGGCTTGCAGCAGATCGCCGCGTTCTTGCTCGGGCACACCCTCTGCAAAGCGTTGATGCACTTCTGGATAGAAGTATTTCATACCATTGACAAACCATTCAACTTCCGTTCTGGTGCACAAAAAAATCCCACGCAAGACAAACCCAAGACAAACTTGTGGATGGGCTTCACCATAAGCGAGTGCCAGAGTGGAACCCCACGAGCCGCCAAAAATCAGCCACTGTTCAATACCTAACATGGCACGAATTTTTTCTATGTCAGCAATCAATAACTGTGTTGTATTTTGTTTGTATTCCCCTAAAGGGGTAGATTTGCCTGCGCCACGTTGGTCGAATAACACAATGCGATAATGTACCGGATCGAAAAAACGTCGATGTGCAGGACTCGTTCCGCCACCGGGTCCACCATGTAAAAATAAGACTGGCTGCCCGTCCGGATTTCCAGACTCTTCCCAGTACAGGGTGTGAAGATCATCCACCTGCAGCGTACCACTGCGATAAGGTTCAATTTCAGGAAATAAAGGATAGTTAGCAATATCTGACATGCGGTCTCCTGGATGTTATGGTACTGACGGTAATCAAGTTACTAAATTTTGGGCAAATTATCTGCCTATACAACAAGCAGATACAAGGAAAACAAGGAAATACAAGCATTATACTAAAGGCGAGATTTTCACCGCATCAACGCTAGAAGCGTTGCTCCCAAAGAATGCGCCAACTCGGCTGCGTCGGCTTAGTCAGCTCTTGTGCCACATGGATTTGCGCATCCTGGTACGTCTCTGATTCCCGTCCATTTTGATGCAAAATATTGCTGATAGATAGTCTCAGCTGGGCGGTCGGATTAACTTGCCAGACACTGTATAAATCAAGCAGTCGTTGAGGACTTTGATAGGAAGACAAATACGATGAGGCGCGCTGAACACCCTTTGTTTGCAAAGAAAAATTACCACCAATTGTCCATCCATGCCGTAGCTGGTAATCGAGACTCAGGTTACCACTGAGTTTTACCTGATCTGCCATCACATTGTCCGGACCAGGGACACTCTGAACCCTTGACCAATTGCGATTTAGATTGGCATGGACGTTAATATTTGGCAAATCAGCACTTAACGAACTTAAAGAGAATTTGGTTTCTAATTCCAAGCCCATAACCACAGCATTTCCATTGTTGGCTGGCATGACTAACCAGCCATTTTGCTGTTGCGAGAGAAGCGAGACCGTCACATCATCGATCTTACGCACGTAGGCACTCGCGCTCACCAATGCGCCATCTGCGTTGAAACGTTCATAGGCAATATCCATTCCCCACGATTTTTCAGGCCGTAGAGCAGGATTGCCTTGTTGATCTGGATTGAGGGGGCCATTATCATTATCGATACGAATAATGCGGGGTATTAAACTCACTAAAGTGGGCGCTTTTAACGTGCGATTGACCGCAAAACGCCACTGGCGTTGACCATCAAGTTTCCAGACTGTTTGTAAAATCGGACTAAACACACTATCGGTATGTGTCAACACAGACCCATCCGACGCTGTCCCTTGTATGACCACATGCTCCCAACGTAATCCGAGATACATGAGCCAACTGGGCGATAAGCGCCATTCGTCTTGTGCATAGAAAGCCAACTTAGACATCGACGCATCGTAGAGTTGATTGGTATTAAGAATTGCGCTCCCCTGAGGGTCTTGATCAATTTCTATTCTCTGCTCATGCCTTTGGCTAGTGTTACTTTCCCAGCCAAGTGAAAAATGATGATCTTCAATAGCAGGTGCCAGATATTTACCGTTCAGACGAATTTCATTCTCGTGCGCCTCAGCACTGACTTCTCTCGTTTGCAATAACTGATCAGTCTGATCATTACCATGGAAACGAAAAAATGACACGCGGCGAAAGAAATTCCAGCCGCCGGTGACAGATAATTTAGCGCCATCATCAAATGCCGATTCCCAGGTCAGCGAATTGCGAAGCGTCGTAAAATGGGCATTCCATACGCTATCATTTTCCGGAAAATCAGTTGTCGATCCAACGAACGTATTTTCACTTTCTCGCTTTAATTGATGAACATATACTTGATTCAAAAATCCTTGCCAGCTCAAGCTCATATCCGGCGTGCGTTGCCAATTAAGATGAGGCGTTAATGTAAATGCTTCGCGTTGCACATGCGTTATTTGCTGTAGTTGACGTGAAGAAAGCAAGGTATCTGGCAGTCCGGATTGAAGCGGTGCTTTTTGCGTCAGTGACTCATTCACCTGTTCGGTGCTATCGCTCACACTACGATCGACAACCGCACTCAAGTTATATCCTAGCGATGCAGTTTTACCCGACGTGCCAACGGTCATTCCCGGATTCCAACCACCTTGCTGCTCACCGAAGCGCAACTTAACTTCAGTCTGTGTCTCGCTGGTCTTTTTCTTCAACACGATATTGATGCTGCCAGCAATGCTCTGAGCGCATGTATCGGCGCCCGCCACGCGCATAACGTCGATGTGATCGATGGCGTCAGGTGCAATGCTATCAATAGCAAAACCATCAGGCATTACTTCTCCATTCACTAATACCTGGGTATATCCGGCCCCCAATCCACGTAATGAAATGACAATTGCTCTATTTTTATTTTCACTGATCGTCACACCAGGCAATCTCTTCAATACGTCACTCATGAGCGTATCGCCATATCTTGCAAGCTCTTCACGGCCGTACACGCTGAGGATGGTCGGATCTGCTTGCCGGATTTTGTCATTGTGATTGGCCGCAGTCACTTCAACTGACTGCACGCTTTCGGACTGCACACTTTCGGTCTGCACACTTCCTGATTGCGCATACACGATATTCGAACCCAACATTAAGCATAAAATATCGCACTTAAGGAGTAGTCGATAATACTTTGGACATTTTTTCATAAATAAGAAAATACGATGCCATGGCGCAAACGTGAAATACACGGCACACACTAAAATTAAAGGAAATGGTTTTTTCAGCCCGTGGTTTTACACCACGGGCTGAAAGCGGGCATAAAAACGAGCATAAAAGCGGGCTGCTGTTTTGCCGATCTAAAAAGCCAAGCTATTCGAAGGTTACACCCCTTGCTCAAGGGCATGGCGGATTTGAAACACGTCTTCTGTTCTACGTTCAAGATCTTCTGCACCAAGTAACACCAGTGTAATGGCTTTACCAGCGATATTGAGATGCATCAATATGCAACGCCCTGCATCCCTTGTCGTGCCAGTCTTGGATAATTGAATATCCCATTCCTTTTGTCCGACCAGAGGATTGGTATTTTGACATGCCAACTCTTTTAGTTTGCCATGCTCAACTTGAGGCCAACGCGCCAAACTTGTTGATGCTGCGCTGGTGATTTTCACCAACTCAGGGTAAGTCATTGCTGCCTGGGTCAAGTGCGCGATATCGGCAGCACTGGCAACGTTGCGCTTGCTATAGCCTGTCGGTTCGTCCATGTGCATATGGGTTAAGCCTAATTTCTCTATCTTATTCTGGACAGCTGCTAAAAAGGCGGCCTCACCACCAGGAAAGGTGCGCGCCAACACTTGTGCTGCTCGATTGTCAGACGGGATCAGACTCATTTCTAACATTTGATGGCGGGTGAGACGTGTGCCTACAGGTAAATGCGACGTCGCACCTTTAAGTTTGGTGGCGTCTTCACTTTTCACAGTGAGTAGTTCCTGCATATCCAAATCAGCATCTAACGTCACCATCGCCGTCATCAGCTTGCTTAAGGAAGCTATAGGGGTGATGCTATCCGCATTTTTTTGTAATAACACTTGACCACTTGTGTCGTCGATGACGATGGCATGGGTTGAATTAAGGCTCACCATGAGTTGAACAGTTTCATTTGCTGTTTTTTGCGCCAGTTGTTTCAAACCTGTGCGTTGATTTTCGCTAAATTGTTGTTCGTGTTGTGCAACAGCACTGACCACCACAAAAGTCAGAATAACACCCAATGCAGGGCTGGCCATCGTCCACTTCCACTGCTGTTGATCTGCTCGTAGCAAACGTTTGATACGTCCTGATAACTGCCCACCGTTGGCGGCTGGAACCATGTGTGGAACTGCTGCTTGCCATGCGTCTAAGCTTTGCAAGGCTAATGCCATTTCACGGGGACGCCCTAATACGTTTGCGGCAATACCATCCGCAATTTGCTCACGCTCAATGTCCATCCGGCGTGAAATCCACCATACTGCCGGGTGATAAAACAAGATGGCTAAAACGCTTTGCTGTAAAAAATTCACGACAAAATCCCAACGTTTGATGTGTGCTAATTCATGTGCTATCAAAGCGTCAATTAACTCTGGTGCCATCCCACTGAGTAAAGACAAGGGCATCACAATCACTGGACGCCAGCAGCCACTCGTCACTGGCGTCTGTAAATCTTGTTCCAATTTAAATTTCACCTGACGATGAAGCTGAAAGCTGTGCGCCAGAAAATCGGTACGTCGTTGCCAATGGATTTGCAATTGTTGTTGGTCACCATGTAGAGGCGCGACGCCCAATTGGCGTGCCCACATCAGGCCGATCACCATACGTGCCACCATCAGACTCATACCAGATAACCAGATCAGCACGACAACAGGCAAATAGGCTTGCAAGCCGCGCAGAAAGTTGCCATCGTCGACAAACACCACATCAAATTTCGCTGTTGAACTTTGCATCAACGCCAAAGCCGTATCCAGACGTATGATCTGAACACCATTGATTTGCTGATATAAGCCAAGCGCAGGCCAGCATAAGCACGCCAGCAAGGAATTACAAAGCACCAGGTAACGCGTTTCTGGACGACGATTCCGCAATAAAGCACACAGAACTGCGGCGATACCACCGATCACAACTCCTTGCCAGATGAAATGCAACAAAGGCCAACCAAGAACTTGAACTAACGAGAAATCATTATTCATGATTTATCTTCCCCTAAAAATTGTTCGATTTCTGCACGTTCTTGTTGACTCACGTGTCCGCGTAAAGCCGCCATAACCAATGCTTTGCCTGATCCAGCAAAGACCTTTTGAATCAAATCTTTGAGTAAATTAGTTTGCATGTCATCTTGTTCTTGCATCGGCGCATAAACATGAGAGCGTTGGCTTTCATCACGTTTTAACAAACCTTTATTATGCATCAATTGCAAATGTCGCAGCACTGTCGCATAGGCTAAATCAGGGCGCTCCATCACCGCGGCAGCATGGACCTGCTTCGCAGTTGCCGGGCCGATTTGCCACAACACCTTGAGCAAGTTAATTTCGGCGGTGGTAGGTTTGGGCGTGCTTATTTTTTGGGTCATTACTACTCCTTGCATTGTTTAATGCATGCGTTTATGGCAAGTGAATGATGAATTTCCAGCCAGAAGTCCATCGCACCATCCGATATTTGCTTGAATGCCTGACTAAATGCCTGACTAAATGCTTACGTGAACAGATTCCAGAATAAATGTTCTAGAACTTTTTGTCTAGAACTATTTTTCTAGATAGAGATAAAAAGGAGTTATTTGCGCTAATGCTTTATGTGTGTGCCGCGGAGATAAGCCTTACGCGGTTCCAAAAGATTTCTAGTCTGAAAAAATACTAGCGGGGAGTATAAAAATGTCGCCCATAAACAGCAATGATAAAGGGCGAGATATTATGGATACTCCCACGATGTGGAAAAAGAATGGGTCATGTAGAGCGTGACACATGCTGCGAGGTTCGCTCGATTGCGTTTGTGCTCGATTGCGTTTGTGCTCGATTGCGTTTGTGCTCGATTGCGTTTGTGCTCGATTGAGGTTCAACTCGATTGTGGTTCAGCTCGATTGAATGACTACTCGGTTGAATTTCTGCGCGGGCTGCACCCGCACCAGGACTAAGTATCCGTATCCAGCGGAATATCGCTTTTGACTTTCACTGCTTTAGCCAAAGCAATGGTTGCGCCACAGAGTAATGTTGAATTACAGAGTCGACGACCTAATCAAGCAACCATTTTTTACCTGCCAGTTCATCGCTTTCACGCGCATCAACCCAGCGCGCTCCGTCCGGCGTTTGTTCTTTTTTCCAGAACGGCGCTTGCGTTTTGAGAAAATCCATAATGAATTCACATGCTGCAAAGGCATCTCCACGATGCTTTGACGCCACCGCTACCAACACAATTTGATCTAATGGCGACAATGTGCCAACCCGGTGGATTATCCGACTATCAATCACTGACCAACGCAAGGCTGCCTGATGCACGATGTCGTGCAAGGACTTTTCAGTCATCTCTGGATAATGCTCCAGCGCCATTGCACTCACAGCTTGTCCGTCATTGAGATCCCTCACCAAGCCCAGAAAACTAACGACCGCGCCAACGGTCGGATTATTTTCCCGCAGTTTTTTGACTTCCGTCGTCAGATCAAAATCATCAATCTGGACACTGACATACATGTTCAACCTCCGGTGACAGGCGGGAAAAAGGCGACTTCAGACCCATCAGCGATTAAGGTATCTGGTTCACACATAACATGGTCATATGCCATGCGCACTGCCGCGTCGGCGCTCAACACCTCTGCCCACACATCGCCACGTTGCACCAACCATGCACGCACGTCGCCTACAGAAGTCACCTCTTGTGGTAACTCGACAGTTTGTTCAGACACACCTAATTTCTCACGAATACTGGCAAAAAAACGTAATTGAATTTTCATAAATAAAGTAAAAACTGTTCAATGAATTTAATCAGATAACGATCAACACGATATCAACGAATTATATGATGATTAATTTACTGATTAATTTGTTGATTAATTTGTTGATTAATTTGTTGATTCATTTGTTGATTAATTTGTTGATTCATTTGTTAATTAAGAGAACAAAACGGTATGAACCTTACGAACTCACCAGCTTGCACAGATTGTCCTGGCATCAATTCAACCAAACCATCCCCCCAAACTGTCGAGGTCAAAACGCCAGAACTTTGATTCACAAAAAGATCGAGGCCGCCATTGGGGTTCATTCGCGCCCTTAAGTATTCTTGGCGGCGGTCAGGCTTTAACCAGTCAAAATCAGCACGTACCGAATACGCCGTTGGCGTTACATTTTCAACACCTTGCATACGCAATAGAAACGGTCGAACAAATAATAAGAAAGTAACAAAACTGGATACAGGATTGCCAGGCAGCCCCATAAAAAAAGCACCACCGACTTCGCCAAACGCTAACGGCTTGCCAGGCTTGACGGCAATTTGCCACATGTTCAAGCGCCCTTCAGCTTCGACCGCAGGACGGATGTGGTCTTCCTCACCAACGGAAACACCGCCAGAAGTCAGCACCATATCGTGACCCTGAACAGCGTGACGCAGCGTGTCCCGCGTTGCTTGCAGGGTGTCTGGCACAATGCCATAGTCAGTAACCTCACATCCCAACGACCGCAGCAATGCCGTCAAAGTAAAGCGATTTGAATTATAGATCGCACCCGGTTTTAATTCTTCGCCCGGCATCGTCAATTCATCACCGGTAAAGAACACCGCCACCTTTAATGGACGCAACACAGGTAAGGTAGCCAAGCCAACCGAAGCAGCTAAGCCTATTTCCTGCGCACGGAGCCGCGTGCCTGCAGGCAAAATGGTGTCTCCTGCACGAATATCCTCGCCCTGCCGACGCACCCATTCGCCTGGTCGTGGGGCGTGATTAATGATCACGTCATCCCCTTCCGCAACGCATTGTTCTTGCATGACCACCGCATCTGCCCCAATCGGTATCATCGCACCCGTAAAGATACGAGCCGCGGTACCAGCTACGAGTGGTTCACCAATATAACCAGCAGGAATGCGCTGAGTCACCGCCAATCGACAAGAACCATTTACGCAATCCGCGGCGCGTACCGCATAGCCATCCATTTGCGTATTATCCATCGGCGGCACATCCAACAATGAGGTCTGCGACTGAGCGAGAACACGCCCAGAGGCAGCCAGAGTTGGCAGTACTTCAAATTCTTGTATCGGACGCACCGCATCCATTAAAAAACTAAGCGCCTGCTTGACACTCATCAGCGGTTTTTTTTCGGTCATAAGGGAAAATATTCATAAAATAACGAGCACAGCCTGCATTGTAGTCTCTCACAGAAAAAAGCACTGAGAAGAGTACCAAGGAAAGCGCATCAACAGCCTGACGCAATATCAAAAAAGAAAGGTGCTTGAATTTTCAGAGCAATAAAATACAAATCGGTTGCGTTAAATGCAAATAACTGCAAATTCTATTGCAATGCCACGAATTGCTGCCAAACTAACGATAATGCCAAAATACAAGTTTAAGAAAAAACCAACGTTTCCGTCAAATAAGTGAGACCATCATGTTGACCAATATAGCACCAGGATTCATTGATTTGAAACGCAGCCTGCGATGGCTTTGCTCTAGTTTATTCGTATTCGCCAGTTTGCAAGCACAAGCGACCGATTCAGCGTATAAATTTTCTCCGGTAAACCAGTACGATATCAATTTAACCGCCGCTTACTGGAATCCCATCATTAGTTATGTTTCAGAAAAAAGCGGCGTTAATCTCAGCCTCAAAATAGGCAGAACTTCCGCTGACACCACTAGTTTTGTACTGACAAAAGAAGTTGATTTTGCATTTACCAACCATCTGTTCGCACCTGAAAGAGAAAAATTAGGCTGGCAAACTTTTGGCCGCCGCAATATCCCCCCTGTCTCTGGTGAAATCGTCGTCCCCGAGGGATCGCCGATTACTTCTATTACCCAATTAGATGGCAAAGATGTCGCCTTCCCGGGCCCCGAAGCATTAATCGCATACAAAGTCCCAATGGCATATTTAATGAGCCAAAAAATCAAAATTAATGTCGTTTTTGGAGGTAATCAAAATGGCGCATTTGGTCAATTATTTGCGGGCCAAGTGCAAGCCGTCGGCGGCAACTCACAACTTATCGAGAGCTATACCAATCGCGAAAAGAAAAAATTCCGCGTACTTTGGAAATCTGAACCCTACTTTGATTTGCCTTTAATGGCATCTAATAAAGTCAATCCGGCAGATCTTAAGGCGGTTGCCACAGCATTCTTTGGCATGAAAGATGATCCTGCTGGTAAATTGATCTTAAAGCAGGCTTCAGCAAAAATTGGATTAAGCGATGAGGCTTTCTTTATTCCTTCGGATGGTAGCGAGTATTCGAACTACAGAAAGTTCTATCAGACGATCCCGCCTAATTTACGCTGATCTAAAAAAGCAAATTTGACTATGGGGCTGCTGTGCGGTTATTAAAATTTCTTCTCCCGGAATCTCTGGTACTGCGTGTGTATGCGCTATATACGGTGACGTGGCTCGCTTTTATGTGCGCGGGTATCGGGCTGTATTATGAGACTCGGTTTACGCAAGAGATTGAAGACGTGCAGGAATCAGCAGAATCAATGTTAGAAGTCGCCGCCAATAGCGTCACCGATAGCGCTGTCATTGGTGATTTTGATACGATCAAGCGCACTCTTGATCACATGGTCGTCAGTCCCAAATTCTCTTCTGCGAAGTTCATACCATTACAACAAGGCTTTGTTACCAGTCGGGAGAAACCCGTCGATGAGTACAAATATATTCCATCATGGATCACTCAACGGGTTGAAGAGCATTTATTTGACGACAATACCATTATCAAAGTCGGCGGCGTCGATTACGGCGTCTTACGCTTAAGTTTTGACAACGTGCAAATTGCAGGTCGAATGTGGCAGATGATGCAAGTTGCATTGGCGTTGACCTTAGCCAGCTTTATCGGCGGCATCGTCTTGATTTGGTACCCCTTGCAAAGCTGGCTTGGTAAATTAAAAGAGAGCCGAGTCTTAGAATTAGGAATGGTTGAAGGGCGCGATCTTGAAAACGAAACGCTCATTAGCAGCGCGCCTCTGGAAATCCGACAAACACTAATACAACTACAAAATACCGCGTCACAATTGCGCAATGAATTAACTGAACGTGAAAACACGCTACATTCCCTTCGACAAATCCTGATCAGTTTGCTGCCTGAGAGTTCGGATAAGCCGTTAGAAGGCCAAAATATCGCCGTCATTTTAACGACGATTGAAGCCTTGATCGCAGAAGGAGAGCAATCGAGAATAGCACTGGTTGCAGCGAAGGAAAACGCTGAGCATGCAAATAAGGCAAAAAGTGCTTTTCTCGCTAATATGAGTCATGAAATTCGGACTCCGATGAATGGCATCATTGGGATGATCGATCTGTGTCTTGACACCCCGTTAAACAATGATCAACAAGAATTTTTAGGAATGGCAAAGTTGTCGGCCGACCATCTTTTAGTGATCATTAACGACATTCTAGATTTCAGCAAAATAGAAGCGAACAAAATAGAACTTGAATCCATCCCACTTTCATTGCCAAATCTACTCACTGATCTCAGCAAAACTGCAGAGTTTTCTGCTCAAAAGAAAAATCTATCGCTAATTAAAAATATCGATCCATCTTTACCAGCATTGATTCTTGGCGACCCTGTCAGATTGAGTCAGATTATCAATAATTTGCTCGGCAATGCGATTAAATTTACAGATGAAGGGCACATTACTTTATCTGCCCAACTAACCGCGACTACCCCGCAGCAAATAGCGATCAGCGTTACCGACACAGGTATTGGTATTACAGAATCAGAACAACATCGAATTTTCGACGCTTTTTCGCAGGAAGATGTTTCCACGACCAGACGCTTTGGCGGTACTGGATTAGGACTCAGCATCTGTAACAAACTTGCCCAACTGATGGGCGGCAGTATTCGTGTGACAAGTGAAAGCGGCCGAGGAAGTCGCTTTACTTTAGAAATTCCACTTTTATTGCCAACAAAAGCGACGACGATCAATGCTGTTTCTATTACACCATCAGAAGAAGTACAAATTCGACAATTGCAAATATTGATTGCAGAAGATAATCCAATCAACCAGTCACTCATGTTGACTTTATTAAACCGTCTGGGACATTCGGTCACCATCGCCAACAACGGCGAAGAAGCGGTGAAATTGTGGGAAGATAATCAATTTCATCTCATCCTTATGGATATGCAAATGCCTGTCATGGGTGGTATGGATGCGACCCGAGAAATCCGCCGCATCGAACGAGAAACCGGACATTCACATCATATCCCTATTTACGCACTGACCGCCTCTGCGATGGCAAGCGAACAGCAAGAGGCCATTGAGGCCGGACTGGATGGTTACCTGACCAAGCCTATTAATCGCCAGATCTTGAACGACGTTCTCATGTCGGTCGCGTCACAAGTTGATCAAATTTCAGACGCATAATAGCGATGCAACACGACACTAATATTGTCGTGCCCACCCTGTCGATTCGCATAATCAACAAGACGCTCACATTGCTCTGCAACGCTGCTAGTAGAATCAAACAAAGCCAGCATTGCTTCCTGACTATCGCAATAATTCCAAAAACCATCTGAGCACAGTACTACATTAACATCGTCGTCAAGTGGCATGTTAGCGATATGAATATCTGGGGTATCGTCACGCATTCCCAGACATTGGGTAATGCAGTGCGCATTTCGATCTTTACTCGCGGCGTCAACACTAATGCCTGCTTTGATTTGCTGATTCATCCAAGAATCATCTTCCGTGAGCTGTAAGACAGCGTTCTGTTTGATGACATACAACCGCGAATCACCAACCCAGGCATAGTGCAACTGCCCTTCTTCGATCAGCGCCAAAACCAAGGTCGCCTCTGGCTCAGCAAGTTTCTGATCATCGTATGGCAAATCACAGATTGACTGGTTGGCGAGACGCACAGCAAGTTGCAGCCGCTGTTCAGGCGCTAACTGTGAATTCTGTTGCAACACATCCAAAGCCATGGTCACCGCTGTTTCTGCGGCTTCCTTCGCCCGGCAAGCGGTCGATACCCCGTCAGCGACCGCTAACCCCAGTGTGCCATCTTTAGAGAAGATCGCACACGCATCTTGATTTTCTTCGTGGAGCAAACCTCGATGTGTTGCGCTGGCAGTCAAGTCGTTCAAACGTATCGTCACCGGGCGCGCAATATACGCTTGCTTGCGGCCACAGTTATCACAAATTCCATCGACATCAAAATCATCATGACCACATAAACAAGGTACGCCGTGTTGACCGATGTTCTGCGGCTCAACTTGCGAATCTGGCGTCAATGTGGCAGGGACGCCATTAGCAGCCCCGCACGCTTCACAGAAGGAAGAACCGACGCCGAGCACTTCTCCACACTGCTTACAATCCACTATTCACCTCTGAAATTCTTAAAATAAAGTTACAGGTCGAACGCGATTTGCCTGACCAACCCAATAGTGTCGTTCCGACACCGTTTTTGCTAATTTTGCAGCGTGTCTGAATTGATCCTCGGCAGTCAGTCTTAAAGCGTTTTCTGAATATTCAGTTCCCAAAAAAGTGCCATTAGAAGGCCACGTTGTACTTTTAGTTGTAGCAACTAACAAACTAATCATGCGTCCCGCAATCTGGAACACCGAGCCACCTGAATTCAGCACCGACTTGATTGCCAACTCTGCAACCTGCATGACCTTAAGATCGACCTTATGTGGATACGCAAGCAACATCTCACCCACGCTCAATTGGGTTTCGGTATGTAAAGCATGATTTCCTGTCACTCTCTGTAACACGCTGAGCGCCTCCATTAAACGTCCTGCTTTTGCATGACAGCGTGCAGCACCAACGTGGGCACTGACAAAAGAAGGGTCTACCCGACCTACCCTATCGTAATAAGGTAAGGCTTGCTCAACGTCATCAGCAATCTCAGCTGCAAATCCCATCGCGAGACGTGGCGCTAACTCGCCTGGCATTTCAAAATAACAGCGTTCAAAAAATGGTAATGCTTTTGCACCTTCTGATGTTGTCAGTAAATATAAGCCCCGATACCAGCTAGCACGCCAATCAAACGGATCCGCATTTTCAAGCTGATCCAAGGTGCTAATAATGAGTTTATCTCTCTGCTCCGAGAGCAACTCAGGATGTGAGATCAATAATTCAACGAGCCTCAATCTGGGCTCAGTTGCTTTATCGCCATGCTTGACCACTAATTCTTGCAATTCTTTAAGTTGTTCAGTGGCATTCATCAAGCTTAAGATGCAGATGACTTCACCCGCCGCTCTATCTTCTACGCGGACCCTTGGATTTGGCAAGGACAAAGGACTAATCCCGGTTGCCAATGCACGGGCGGTCGATTGAATCAATCGATCTCCGGTGAACACTTTGCTATCGATTGGTTTGGGCTCAGTTTGCAAGGCCACAATTTCACGCAAGACACCGAATAGTTGCTCGCCCATTTCATCCGCCGTTTGAAATCGTTCATCCGGATCAGTATGCGTTGCACGCAGTAAAAATCGGTACAGAGATTCATTTTCAGCCAAGACGTCAACGTCTTCCGGCGACGGCAAAGAGAACTCAAATTCGGATGAAAATTTAAAATCCATAATCAATACAGCCAAGGCACGACCTAAGGTGTACAAATCCGATACAGCAATCGGATCTGTACTCGCCTCAGGTGCCGCAAAACCAATCGTGGCATAAACGTCGCCATGTGGATCGCCAATTTTGCGTACCGCCCCCATATCGATCAGCTTGACGTCACCCGTTTCTATCATCACATTGTCCGGTTTGAAATCGCAATAAACCAAACCTTGTCCGTGCAAATAAGAGAATGCGGGCAAAATTCCTAAGATATAAGAAATTGCCTCGGTCACTGGCAATGGGCCACGTTCCTTACGCACACTGTGGACAGTCTGCCCACCGACGTATTCCATGATAATAAAACCCTCGGTACCATGATTTACAAAATCATAAATACCGACGATTTTTGGATGTTTTAAAGCTGCCAAATAACGACGCTCGGCGACAGCGGCAGCAGCACTGGCTTCGTCATTCGCATTTAAAAGGCCTTTGAGCACAACCCAGCGCTGCAAAACGAGATCCCAACCGAGATAAATCCATCCTAAACCGCCAAAGGCAATAGGGCCTTTGATTTCATATTTTCCGACGATCACATCGCCAGCCTTCAATTTTGCGACGAAATCGTACGGCGTACCACAAGAGGGACAAAAGCCCTTTGCGCGATTGACCTGTGCGTCGCATTTAGGGCAGTGGCGTTTATGCAGAGGCACCTCGGGATCACTCATTAATAACTTCAAGGGGTCCTGATTCGGTAAATCGGGTAGAGATACCAGCCCACCACCAAGCGCATTACGTCGAGTGCTCGAGTGTGTGGTAACACCAGCGCGACGACGCGTTGTTTTTGCGGCACCTGATTCTGGACGACGAACAGGATAATTGACGGTAAATCGGCTTGAACTCCGGGTTCGGCCCTTAGTCACATTGACGGAAGAACCCTCACCCGTGCCGGTTACTTGAGAAACAGCGGATGACATATCCAGACCGCCCGTGGTCGCCTTAAGCAAGGTTTTGATTGCTGGCTTACCGCAATCCTCACACACGTCATCCACCACCACACCACCACAATATTGACAGGACGCCACCATAAATCACCTCAAAGTTTTTTACTGAAATCAAAGTTCATTTTCAGTATTTAACGCAATTATTTAAATTCAGGTATTTAAACCAACTCTCTCGCTAAGTTTCAGCATCTAAATTACTTTACTCAGCATCAGTTGATAGCGCACGAGATGCGTACGTAAATTTTCTAAGTCAAGTGGCTGGATATTGAAATCAGACTCAATTTGCCGTTGCATCTGTTGTCGGCTGTCATCACGACCAAATTTGGCGCTAAGCACGGCGTCTTTTGCCTTGTAGGCAGCAAATCGCCCTTTAACCTCATCTACTTCAGCGCAACGAGTCTGAACCTCAGCAATCGCTCTATGCAAATCCGTTTGCGCCTGCGCGATGGCTAACTGAAGCCGACTCATGCCAACTCTCACGGCTGACCATTGTCCCGCCGTCAAGCTCTTCTCAAGAGTCTCGCACCAACTTTGCAACATTGTGATTGCCGCACCTTGCGGGGTCTGAGAACTCACCACCACCGGAACGCCATATAAATCCTCTAGTCGCTTATACTGTGATCCATAGATCACTTGCAGCTCTTGAATATCTTTTAAACTCAACTTCGCTCTTTCAACCTCACTGATCGCCACCGTTCTGGTTCGTTCAAGATCATTAAGTTTCGCGGTCCAGGTTTCGAGACTTCTTTTAAGCGCGTCGATACCATCACTTGCACTCAAAGGGTCCGATTGCAATCCTTGAATTTCGATGAATGAAGGACGATCAGAGTCTACATTTAAGGTTTGTGCACGCTGCTCCATCACGCTGTAATCTTGCTTCAAATTAGCAAGCGCGAGTGACCCGTTTGTTTCAGCAAGGTCTAGTTCGTTGAGACTTTCTCTTGCTTGTTCAAATTCATTCTGCATAAGGCGTAACAAAGCGTCTGGGGTGAGCTTGGTACTTTCAGCCGCATTGCCTAATAAATCACGATTCTTAATTGCTATCTGTACCGTTGTTCGCGTGATTGACGGGCCTTCAAGTAAAGCAGAAATTTTTTCATTGGCATTAGTCCATGCTGTCAACAAACCGCCATGCGAAATACTCCTTGCTTCATCAACCACTTTCGCCAACAACAAGTAATCATCTACAAGCGTGCTGAGCTGCGAAATTGCACACTCCGCTTTTGCTTTACTTAATCCAGTGTAGTTACCGGCTCTAAGCTTTATGCGTATGCGCTTGGTACTTTCGGCATCCGATAACTCGTTAGCGTTTGTGCTGATAACCGCCAGGCGTTGCTGCCATAATGCGAGCAAATCATCAAAGTTCGTCATTCGCGAAACTCGACCAGACGTTGTTGAATACCAATGACCGTACCTGCCAATGGTGCAAAAAATAAAAAGACCAACAGGAATGACATCGTTTTTAAGATTGCCATCGCTTTCGATATCGCTTCATCAAAAGCAGTTTGATTGATTTTTATTGTCTTATTCAACGCAGATATAAAGCGGTCGAATGCCCAATCAGATTGATTTTCAAGTTTGCCAATACAAAGCGCTACGGCACGATCATGCTGTCCTGTATTTTCTAAATGACGGATTTGGGTATCAATGGCAACATAATCGACCCATGCTTTAAGACTATCCGCCGCCGCCTGATGCTCACCAGGAAAAGTAATATTTGCCAACTCATCCCCCAGAAACCCACGTCCTTTCAAATCCTTGGGATTGGCAATTAGCGCTGACGCTGCTCCCATTTTTGACGTAAATATTTGATTTGCCTGTCCCATAAATAGAGTCGTTTGTTGTGTCTGAATTTCTTTATTGTTCATCAATAAAAAAATACTTTCCTGGGCGTTTGCGGAATAAGCGATCGCCTGCGCCAGCGATAAAGCATGTACAGAATCAAATGCATCCGCCTTTGCTGTACGTAGCTCTGAAGTCAGCTTATTGATTTGCACCATCATCAAAAAGGTACTCGCTAAAAACACAGTCAATCCTAGCAACATGGCTGGATTAAGTATGCGTTTGAATTCGCGATATAACTTTACCTGCGTTTCCAGCATCACGATGACAAGCAAAACCGACAACAGCAAAAAACCGATGAAGTATCGACGCGCTGTTTCCAACTCATTTGTATAACTCTCGGTAAGATGCTTAAAATTGACCTGATCAAGTCCTGTTACCGACGGCAAGAGGTGTTCACGCATGAGACCATCTGCCTTCAATATGAGATCATGCGGGTATTTGCTGACCATTGCCATCCCAACCAATCGTTCGTATTCTGAGAGTTGCTTCATGGCTGAAAGGATAGGCTTGCGTTCCTCATCGCCAAAGGTAATATTTTGTGATGCAGACAAGAGATCATCATGCGCCTGATTGATCGCAGCGACATAAGCGCGCCCAGATGGACCGTCAATTTCCTCTTTCAACAAGAATAAATTTGCAATCTGGGTGTGTGCATTCGCCAATCCAGAACGTATTTGTTCAGCAGCGATAATCGAAGGCACAGTATCTTTACCAACCGTATTAGCGACAAAACGATAGCTCTGGTAAGTACAAAACGCCGCAATAATAACAAAAACACTCAGCGCAATACTCACCCACTGGCGCATCCTCAACTGACTTGGCACGTCAGAAATTTCACGCAGCTCAGTGATGGACAATACATCGGCACCAATGGCTGTAGAAACATCGCCAGAGCCAGATGAACGCAAAGAAGAAGACATAAATAGCGATCTTTCAAAAATAGGGCTTAAATTCAAAATTGAGATCAGACATTTTGATTTCCAGATGGCTGACGATCACACTATTACTATCGAATTCCAACGCGGATGCGAGTCCACATTCCTAATTCGAATTCATCGCCAGCAACGATACTGCGTACTACCCCAACGTCCAACGTCTGCTGATTGAAGATAGTTCCATTCGCTGAACCTACATCAAGCACCGTAATATTTCCTTTTTCGTCGCGCATAAATTTCAAATGGCGACGAGAGATTCCGGGATCTTGCACGACAATCTCGGGGTGTATTCCCTTACCTTCAAAATGCCGTCCCAATGTTTGCTCGTCCAGATCCAAGTGATATTCCCTCGTCGGGGCATCGACGGGACACGCAATGCCTGGATCGGGTTCTGTGTATAAAGCAGGATCAACTTGAATCAGCAGTTTTAAGCGTTGTACCTGCGCAGCAGATTTAGAATCATCGTCAACGATGGTTGCCGTCGAAACCGTCGACGCGGTTGGCATCGTTGGGGTACTTTGGGTCTCGATGTCTGCCTCAGGTGGCAATAACTTTGGCTGGTCTGGCGGTGCGGTGGATTCCGCACAAGAGTTCACCGCGAGATCAGGCATCGTACCGGCATTATTTGCAGCCAAATTCTGTAGACCATTGAAAGACACGCCTTGCTCAAAGTCATAGCGACACACTTCACAGAAACGGGCCCCTGTGCGGCGTGGCGTCATGCAATCGGGGCAATCTGGGCAATCACTGATCCCAAACCCCTCTTTATGCTTGATATCAGCATTAGAAATTGCCAGTGTCGGTGCAGCCGGCTTTTTACTCGCTGACGATACCGTCATCGGTGTACCGCAGTCGGAACAATAGTCTGTATCCGTAGAAAAGTGGCCTTTAGGACAAATATTGCTCATAGATTAAATGATCTAATGTAAGTTTCGAGATGGTGAATTACCGACAAAATCAACGACAAAATATCGACGTTCAAAGTCTGAAATGTTGTCGCCTTTTTTTCACGTTTTGCGTTCCGTTACTGCATCGAAAATCAATTATCGGCGCCGACCTGTGCAACCGCACTACCAGTGCGGCGACGAACAGTGCGAGTCCCCCCTAATTCCAACTCCATGTCTGCCGCTTTATCCGCTTTTTTCAATCGTACAGTACCAGCATCAGCATCAATCACATCGACAACCTTCTTCAGCCGACGAGTGACTTCTTCATTACCTGATTCTTGTGCTAATTGTGCAGCACGCCCCAATAGGCGTGTCGCCCTATCTTCTTCGCCACGAGCTTTTGCTTCCAGACCTTCTTGAATTGAATCAGCCAATTCTTTTTGTCCGGTGTAATGCGCCACTTCTTTGCTGATGCGCGTCGTCAGCATATCGTCTGCCGACCATTTAACAGCAATCGGATCACAAGCGACTTTTGCTTCGACGCCGGCGTCGACATAAACAACGCTGGCACGACAAGCAAGCACTTCATCATTGGCTACGCCGGCAGGCAATTCAAATGCCACCTGAAAATCACGTGCTTCATTGCCCCAGGCACCAAGCGGTACATCCAAGGTTTTATCATCAACACGTTTTGCAATTGGCATCAGGTCGATAATGTCAGGGCTCATTTGTTTTACGGTAAGTAGCTTGACTACCTTTGGCGACCAAACACGCAACACCGCACCAGAAATCCCCTTTGACATCGAACGAGTAAGGAATGCCCGCAAATCCTCCTCCAACCCTGCCGGATCGGTAACAGCGTCAGCGGTACCAAGCAAGGCCGAAGCAATCGTGCGCAATTCCGCTGGTTTCCAATCAGTACCGATACCACGGCAATCACATTGAAATACACCTTTGCATTCCTCAATCACGTTGGCCAAATAGCTACTGTCTTCGGTACCATTTTCACCATCCGTCTGAAAATAAACGCTCGCCATTATCGCGCCACTATTTTTAACTTGTTGATAGGCTGTTTTCAAACCCGCGGACATTGACGTGGAACCCGAGGCACGCAAACCTTGAATCGCGTTATGTGCAAAAGCTTTATTTGCCTCCGTCGCCGGGCTCGCTTTCACAACGACCTGAGCATTTCCGGAAAAACTAACAACAAAAAACCACATATCCTCAGACAGCATATCGATACCGCGACGTGCCGCATTTTTTGCCTGCGACAGTTTTTCACCGCCCATCGAACCAGATACATCGAGAACGAATCCAACAATTTTACGTCCACCAGAATTAGGGACAACGCTCACATCAGAAGAAATCGTCAATACTGCGTCAAGACGCGATTGACCAATAGATAAATAGGGATTAAAAAAACCTTGAATACGAAACATACAACACTCCGAAAATGGTCATTCAGGATGAAAGTTTTTGTACAAATTGATCACCAGATTCCAGCAGACCATTTGTAAATTTATGATTCAGCGCATTTAAATCATTAATCGATTTTTCTCGCTTGTCTGCATTTTCAATATCCAGACGTCGTCCCAGCGCAATGGTCTGCAATAATTTATCTGCTGATTGCGATAAGGCCGCAATATCTGCAGCAAAATCTCCTTGGCTATTTTTTGCTCTCAAATAGGCGTCTTGCAACTGATCACTACCAATGCCATTTAATTCCCTTGATAATGCGCGTCGTGCATCTGTCGCTTTAGATGCCTTCGCTGTTTCAGCCAATGCGGCAACATTCACTATTGCCCGTTTCAACGCTGGCAAATCGAACAAAATACTGTCCATGACATTATTCATTTCTATCGTCGCAGCAGTTTGCGTTGCCCGGATTTCCGGCACAGAGACGATCGATTGACTATGTGCAATATGCATGCGAACAATACGCGTTTCAAAGGCATTAATTTGCTCGGCAAAATCACGCAATTTGGCAATTTCTACGACATCACGTGATTGTTCAACTGCGACACGCTTTTGCTCGAACTCCAGCCTTGCACGCTTGATCAGTATCTGACCAGCGGCCATATAGAGCTCCATATTTTTGATATGCTCAATACTAGCGTGTACCAATCGATCTAATTTTTCATTAGTGGATCTGAGTGTGGTCAGTTGCGCCTGCGATTTTTGCTCAATCGCATTAAGATGCTCGGTAATTTTTTTATGATTTTGCTGCAAAGCGCGTAAAGCCGAAAACCATTCACCGACAAAAGGGATTTTTCCAAATTGCTCTGCCAGGCTGTTTTGACCAGCCACTTCTTGTTTGATTTTTGGTAAATTCAGATCTTTCAGTGTCGTTGCAAGTGCAATTGTAATCTCACCTGCACGTCCTGCCTCGCTGGTACGCATCCCTTCCAATAACTGATCAAGATGCTTACTCAGTTCACGTTGCGCATCTGCGCCGAATGACATCAGACTATTGGTGTCTGAAAAAGAGACACTGGTTGCAATTTGGTTGATTCGCGCTTTTTGCTCATCAGAAAATTTATTCAAGTCAATTTGACGATCAGCCTGCAATTCATAATGCAACATTGGCGGGTTACCGTCATATAAAGAAGCTGTATTCAATGGCGAAACCATCAATTCGGTTTCTGTTTTTGACTCACTCATCTTGTAACTCCGCAATTATTTCATCAGAAAATACGACTAAGACATCGCCAAGACATTGCTACGACATCTTATTCACACAACAATCGATGCAAGATACACCGGCAACACCAAATCAACATTTACAAATAGCATCATGTCATTACATTAAATTAATTGAAACGGTAATTACTCTTTTTTTTCACCGAGGAATTTTCAAAAATTGGCAAATTCGAATCAACATCAAACAATCCATTTCTAACAGACTACTTTTTACGACCAGAGGCGTGGGGTACTAAAATCGATTTTTTCATCGGGCTCAATGTCATTACCTGTAAATATCCATATAAATTTCAGCTAAAGAGGTCTTTTTTTGTCATAAATCAGTGGCGGATTCAATTTCGAAGTGCAACCACATGTTGATGCGATTGTAACTGCTTCATAAATACTTGGTGCGGCGTTTTGAAGCCGAGACATTTTCTGGGACGATGATTTAAGCTGTTCATCGCCCA
>NZ_JBMPPH010000049.1:0-27556 GCF_049340285.1 Undibacterium sp. SXout20W
CGCTTGGCTTAAAGATACGTTGGAAAAACTCCCTACCTGTAAAAATAATCGTATTGATGAATTGCTGCCGTTGCGATTGAATTCGTCAAATCACTGATTGTTTAGGTGGATCTGTCGGACGCATACGGATAATTCACTTGACCTTAGCTAATTTTTTTACTCATAAATGATGAAGAAACAATTATTCCAACGATTGATCGCGCTTTTTCTTTGTTCGGTACTTAATGTTTCAATGGCAACTGAGACGATTCCAGTGAATCTGCAAAGCCAAACTATTTCTTCCGATTTCTGGTGGGCCTATTTAGCTTCGTATGATCAAGGTCCTGGATCAATTGTCGTAAATCTTGGGCTGAAAAAGCAGCTACCTTTGTCAAAGTATCCGATATTAATTATTACCGGGGTAACTTATGTCTCGCAAAGAGTAGATGGACTTCCAGAATCTTCTGCCCTTGATAATTTAAATAAGCTGTCCTCGAAGCTTATTGATGCGATCGAAAAGGTAACACCCTCAATACATGCGGGGACATTCAAGCATAACCGGGAGTGTCTGCATTATGTCTATGTGAAAGATGGCTCAATAATTGAGGAAGCACTAAAAGCGTTCTATTTGAAAGAGTGCCCAGGATGCAAGACATACACAAACATCAAAGATGATCCAGATTGGACAGCTTACAAAGATTTTTTATTTCCGAATCAAGCGACACTTGATTTTTACCATGATGATTTAGCTAAGCTACAGTACAAATTTAATTAGGCTAGTGTAGAGCACAATGTCGGCATAAGATCATTTTTAGGCACATTGTCTACGTAACATTTTGCTGCTTATATATGTAAATTAAATTAACAAAATAGTATGAAAATTGAGGAAGCTGAGCAGTATTTAACACAGTCGGATGCCTTTAAAAACCAGGATTTAAAGGCACTATTTGCTCTCGCAATTGAAAACTATGTTGCTTACCGGATTGATTTCACTAACGAATTGTCTGGTGGAGATAGACTTCTTTTTCAGTGGGGTACTTACGACTGGGGCAAGGGAAAATTTTTTGAAATTGATCTTACGCGGCAAGTCATGTTCGATATTCAAGAGCCCGACGACCAATCGGACAGCATGCAACAGCTGAGAGTGACTTTTACTTATTCATGCAATGAAGAAACTGAAAATCTTGGAGAGGGTAACAGATGGTGTGCATCACCTTCGACAATTGCTGAATTTAGAGACTTTCTAAATGCAACGGGCGCAACCTTATGGGGAAATGATCACACACCTCAGGATTTAAAAGTTAATTTGGGGTACATCTAGTGTAGTGCGTCATGGTTGCAGCTTGAAAAGGCGAGTTGCGGCAACTTGCCGCCATATCATTCAATGATCTATCGTAAAGTGATTACCAAGTGAAACACGCAACAGCCGCCGCCGAATGGAGTAAAAACTTTTCCAAATGCAGCACCAGCGGGATTCTTATGCCGGGATGCTTATTGGGATCGTTGGCTTCGTATTCATAGTATCCCTGAATCAAAGCGTTATGTTAAATCGGGATCTGAGCGGCTGAAAATTCTTCAGCGCCACAATGCAGTTGCAATAGACTTGCTTGGAGAAGACAGCGAATGTATTTTGTTCCTCGGTCAATTCGGCTCAAAAAAAATTTGGCAAGATGACAGAAATACTCCCTTACGTGGAATTTTGCCGGTTTATGCGACGACTTATGAGTGTGACGATGATGAATGGCAATTTTTTCATGCCAAGTCATATGGAAGAAAGACAAATTCAATGATTTAATTCTGCCTATAGCTGACGATTTGACTGGTTCAGGCATGTTTGCAAACACCAAACTCGGGACGGCATATGCCCCATATGACGGTGGCGCTGACCTTTTTTATTCGACGCAGGCCGATGTGGAACTTGCTAAGCTGGATTACCGCACTTGGATTTCAGCACGCGACGACGGCCTCTAATTGTATAAATGTTGCGTTTGACCGACTGCAATGTATAGCCTTGACCGGCTCTAAAGGGTACGCCAGCCATTGGCGGACAGTCGATCTCTCTATTTTTCAGGAGAGTACTGATGCGATGTTGAAATCGTTAAGGTATAAAGTTAAGCAACGAAGCGAGATTTTAAATTTCCGCTGACGTTAAATATTTGCTTTTAGCATTTTTCAATCACAACATACGTGATACCCAAAATAAAAAACCTCGCGGATTTGCGAGGTTTTTTATTTTCCATAAAGAAACAAAATTATTTAATTTTGGTTTCTTTGTAGATAACGTGCTTACGTGCTTTTGGATCAAACTTCATGATCTCCATTTTTTCAGGCATAGTGCGCTTGTTTTTGGAGGTTGTGTAGAAGTGACCAGTTCCAGCTGTAGATTCCAGCTTGATTTTGTCGCGACCAGATTTAGCCATGATATTTTCCTAACAATAGTTTAGCTTAAACTTTTTCGCCGCGAGCACGCAGGTCAGCCAAAACGGCATCGATGCCGACTTTGTCAATGACGCGCAGACCAGCATTAGACAAACGCAGAGAAACCCAACGGTTTTCTGATTCTACGAAAAAGCGACGATTTTGCAGATTTGGCAAAAAGCGACGTTTTGTTTTGTTATTAGCGTGGGAAACATTGTTGCCAACCATTGGCCCCTTCCCAGTCACTTGGCATACACGTGCCATGATTAACTCCTTAATAGTTTCCGAAATTGGAAAAAATGAGAGTATAAACAAAAAACTGTGATTTATCAACGACTTGTGAAAAACAATTGTGTCTTATATTGTTTTTTTATTTAACATTTTCACTTTGCTATATCAAACCATGCTCTGCGAACGAGTATACGTGCGGGTTGGCGACGATAAAGTGGTCCAGCACTTTGATGTCCACCAAGCTCAGTGCCTGTTTCAAACTTTGAGTCAAATCGATGTCCGCACGGCTTGGTTCACAGGAACCAGAAGGATGATTGTGCGCCAGAATCAGGGCTGCGGCGTTATGCAATAAAGCTGCTTTAACCACTTCTCTCGGATATACGCTGGCCTGACTGAGTGTGCCGCGAAATAATTCCTCTGAGATGATTAGTCTGTTCTTAATATCCAGAAACAAGACAGCAAATGACTCGTGTGTTTTATGGCCTAGAAGTAGTTTCAGGTAGTTTTTAACGGCTTGTGGATAAGATAACGACGCATTGATTGTTAATTCTTCGTTGATTGCCCGTTTTGATAGTTCCAGGACAGCTTGTAGTTGGGCATATTTTGCATTGCCCAGACCGTGAATAGCAGAAAAGTCTTTAATAGAGGCGGTGAACAGTTTAGACAGCGAGCCAAAATGGCTGACCATGTCGCGCCCGAGATCTACGGCACTTTTTCCGCGTACACCTGTTCTCAGGAATACGGCAAGTAATTCCGCGTCTGACAGTGATGCTGCCCCCAATTTGATCAACCTCTCACGCGGACGTTGATCTTCCGGCCAATCGTTGATTGCCATTACCTGATTCTCCAAAGCGAGATAGCGAGAAAAATTACCAAGAGCAAAAGCTGGCTTACAATACGGGGTTATTCGTTAATGCTTTTTTTATTGCACCGTTTTGATTGCCCCACTATGACTACACCAGAACACCCCGTTGTCACCAAAGATGCCTACCTGACTTTACATTACCGTCTTGCAACACTTGGCGGGGAAGATATTATCAGTACCTTTCATGAAAACCCCGCAACTTTACAAATGGGTACAGGTCAGCTTGCCCCAGAGTTAGAAAATACGTTGTTAGGCTTAACTGAAGGTTCCCACATCACCCAAGAGTTGCCGCTAGAAAAAGCCTTTGGCCCTCGTAATCCAGAGCTCATTCAGCGCGTATCGATCGAGACACTCAAGGCAAACTCTGCCTTCGGTGAGCAATATGTGGTTGGTGATTTAGTCGATTTTGCAGCACCCTCAGGCGGTCGGTTTGCAGGTGTTTTGCGTTCGATTGATGAACATGGGTATATTTTTGACTTTAACCATCCATTGGCTGGTCAATCTGTCTTATTCGAAACGAAGATCATAGGAATATTATAAAAAATGGATAAGGAAATTTTATTAGCCCAACCACGCGGGTTTTGCGCTGGCGTTGACCGTGCAATTGAAATTGTCGAGCGTGCATTGCAACAATTTGGTGCTCCAATTTATGTGCGGCACGAAATTGTGCACAATGCGTACGTTGTGAACGATTTAAAGTCGAAGGGCGCTATTTTTATCGAGAAACTCGAAGACGTGCCGAAAGGCAATACTTTGATTTTTTCCGCGCATGGTGTGTCGCAAGCCGTTCGGAAAGAGGCAGATGAGCGTGGTGTGACGGTGTTTGACGCAACTTGTCCTTTGGTCACAAAGGTGCACATGGAAGTGGTGAAAATGCGTCGCGAAGGGCGCGAAATTATCATGATAGGTCACGACGGACACCCGGAAGTTGAGGGTACGATGGGGCAAAGCGAGGATGGCATGTATCTCGTTGAAACCGTCGCCGATGTCGCTCACCTGCAGGTGAAGAATCCGGAATTGTTGGCTTACGTTTCTCAGACCACGCTATCGGTGGATGACACCACGGAAATTATCGAAGCATTAAAGCAGCGGTTCCCGCAGATCAGTGAGCCTAAGAAAGGCGACATTTGCTATGCAACGACCAATCGTCAGGAAGCTGTCAAATTTATGGCGCCCCAGGTTGAATTGGTGATCGTTGTTGGCAGTCCAAATAGCTCAAACTCGAATCGCCTCAGAGAAGTGGCAGAGAAAATGGGAGCAACTGCCTATATGATTGATAACGCAAGTCAGATCAATGCAGACTGGCTCAGCAATGTACAACGAGTTGGCGTAACGGCAGGTGCTTCTGCGCCGGAAGTGTTAGTGGAAGAAGTCATTAATCGCTTGCGTGAACTTGGTGCACGCAGTGTTCGTCCTCTGGATGGCGTACAAGAAAACGTTACGTTCCCTATGCCGAAAGGGTTGAACGCAAAAAACTAATTCTATAAACCAGTTGTCATTTCGAAATTTGATTTAAATCAGTTTATCTTTGGCTTTTCAATATTTTATTTTGCTAACTCATGTTTATGATGGCGATACATTTGAATTTGGGGTTTTCCAAATTTGTAAAACGTGTATGCTTAAGTAGCAGGTCTGTGGAAAATACGTAGGTACAGGTGGTTTTTTTACCACTAGGATACGGTTGTCGCTAGGTATAATCGCGGCCACTTCAATGGCGTATTAATGAAGTCTAAATATTAGAAAAAACTTTTATCAAGAGTTACAGAGGAGATTTAAATCATGTGTATTTCACGTAATATTGTCACTCTCTATATGATGACGCGCCTTTTCGGATAGCAAACGCTGCAACCCGGGCGGCACCTGAACAAGCGAGGTGCCGTTTTTGTTATCAGGAACAATTTTTGCTGTAAAAATGTATGAAGGCTTACCCAGCTGTATCGTACATTCCAAATCAGCTGAAATTTCGATTCGTTCATAAAGAGAGATGCAACTATGGATACCCTTATCCAACAAATTATTAATGGCCTTGTATTAGGTAGCATGTATGCACTGGTCGCCCTTGGTTACACCATGGTCTATGGTGTTCTGAATCTGATTAACTTCGCCCACGGCGATGTACTCATGGTCGGCGCAATGGCTGGGCTGAGTATTCTTAAATTACTCCAGGTGATTGCGCCAGGTTTGCCTGGTATTGCGATGTTATTGATCGCTATTATCGGTGCAATTCCCGTCTGTATCGCGGTCAACGTTTTGATCGAACGGGTTGCTTATCGCCGATTGCGTAACGCGCCGCGTTTGGCGCCGTTGATCACAGCAATTGGTGTGTCCATTTTGGTGCAAACCTTCGCGATGATGATCTGGGGTCGCAGCCCTGTATCGTTCCCATCAATTATGCCAACCGTTCCAGTGCAAATTGGTGGTGCCGTGATTTCTCAGATCCAGATTTTACTTCTTGTTCTGGCGACAGTCTCCATGATCGGTCTTGTATTGTTGGTTGAGAAAACCAAAATGGGTCGTGCAATGCGCGCAACCGCTGAGAACCCACGGGTTGCTGGTCTGATGGGTGTCGATTCGAATAAGGTCATCGTGGCGACATTTGCGATTGGTGCTGCGTTAGCTGCAATTGCTGGCGTGATGTGGACTGCTAACTACTCTTCTGCACAATTTGCGATGGGGTTTGTGCCTGGTCTGAAAGCCTTCTCCGCTGCGGTATTGGGTGGTATCGGTAATATCTACGGCGCGATGGTTGGCGGGATTATGCTCGGTCTGATCGAAAGTTTAGGCGCGGGTTATATCGGTGATTTGACTGGTGGCATTTTAGGTAGCCAATATCAGGATATTTTCGCCTTCGTTGTTCTGATTATTGTTCTGACATTGCGTCCATCCGGCATTATGGGTGAACGTGTTGCTGATCGTGCTTAAGGGGAAGATCAATGTCAACTATATTTGATGTAAAAGCTAATCCAAAAAAAGCCTACGCAAGCTTCGCTTTGCTGGCTGTTGTGCTCATGGTGTTCCCGTTTTTTGCTGCTCAATTTGGTAACTCATGGGTTCGTATTATCGACTTTGCGCTGCTCTACATTATGCTGGCGCTGGGTTTGAACATTGTGGTCGGTTTTGCTGGCTTACTTGATCTGGGCTATATCGCGTTTTATGCTACTGGCGCTTATCTGGCCGCGATTTTCGGTTCACAACAATTCGCGGTTATTCTTGAGTCCTTCATTGATAACTATCCTGTTGTCGGTAACTTTTTAGTTGCTGTTTGCGGTCCTGAAATCACCAAAAATGGTATCCACTTGTCAGTGTGGGTGATTGTGCCATTCGCTGCTGTGATTGCAGGTGCAGCTGGTGCGTTGTTGGGCGCACCAACTTTGAAATTGCGTGGCGATTATCTGGCCATCGTGACTTTGGGCTTTGGTGAAATCGTGCGTATTTTCATGAACAACATGAATTCGCCAATTAATTTCACTAACGGGCCACAAGGTATCAACATGATTGATCCTATTCATGTGTTCGGTGTTTCCATGGCAGGTGAGGGCGGTGTGGTTAATTTCGGTAGTTTCTCGATGCCTTCCGTCAATGCCTATTACTTCTTGTTCCTGGCGTTGTGTATTGCGATTGTGTTTATTTCTCTGCGCTTGCAAGATTCTCGTTTGGGTCGTGCATGGGTTGCGATTCGTGAAGATGAAATTGCCGCCAAAGCGATGGGTCTGAATACGCGTAACATTAAACTGCTTGCATTCTCTATGGGCGCCTCCTTTGGTGGCGTATCCGGTGCGATGTTTGCGTCCTTCCAGGGCTTTGTATCTCCAGAGTCTTTCTCTCTGATGGAATCTATCGTGGTTCTGGCGATGGTGGTATTGGGTGGTATTGGTCATATCCCAGGCGTAATTCTTGGCGCGATTTTGCTCGCTGCTCTGCCAGAAGTCTTGCGTCACGTTGTTGAGCCTGTGCAAATGCTGTTGTTTGGCAAAATCTGGATTGAAGCTGAAGTTCTTCGTCAATTGTTATACGGTCTGACGATGGTGGTTGTTATGTTGAATCGTCCTGCGGGTCTGTGGCCAGCACCAAAGCACGAAGACAGAATCGCTAAAACGAACGAAGCGGCAGCTTAAGGAAGATCAAGATGACACAAGATATAATGTTAAAAATTGATGGTGTAAATAAGCGCTTCGGCGGCTTACAAGCACTTTCCAATGTTGGGATTGAAATTAAAAAAGGGCAAATTTACGGCTTAATCGGTCCTAACGGCGCCGGTAAAACGACCTTCTTTAATGTGATCACCGGTTTATATCAACCAGATACTGGCACGTTTGAGCTGGATGGAAAACCATACTCACCATCGGCGCCGCATGAAGTTGCGATATCAGGGATTGCCCGTACATTTCAAAATATTCGCTTATTTGGTGAAATGACGGCATTAGAAAACGTCATGGTAGGGCGCCATATCCGCACCCATCAGGGCGTATTCGGGGCAATTTTCCGTTCTGCTGCTGCTCGCAAAGAAGAGGCGGAGATACGTCAACGTGCGCAAGAGTTGCTTGATTTTGTGGGGATTGGTCAGTTTGCAGATCGTACCTCCAAGTTCTTGTCCTATGGCGATCAACGCCGTCTTGAAATTGCCCGTGCCCTCGCGACTGATCCAAAATTGTTAGCGCTCGACGAGCCGGCAGCTGGTATGAATGCGACTGAAAAACTGGCTTTGCGTGAATTATTGGTCAAGATTAAGAACGAAGGCAAGACAGTTCTGTTGATCGAACATGATGTGAAGTTGATGATGGGTTTATGTGATCGCATTACTGTTCTCGAATACGGTAAGCCGATCGCAGAAGGCATCCCTTCGGATATTCAAAAAAATCCGGCGGTAATTGAAGCGTATTTGGGAGGTGCTCACTAATGGCTGAGAATGTATTGAAAGTTAGCAACCTCAAGGTTGCATATGGCGGCATCAAAGCCGTTAAGGGCATTGATCTGGAAGTCAATAAAGGTGAATTGATCACCCTGATTGGTGCCAATGGCGCTGGTAAAACAACCACTTTGAAAGCCATTACAGGTACTTTGCCAAGTTGTAAAGTAGAAGGCGAGATTTCTTACCTCGGTGAGTCCATTACCAATAAGAAATCGTTTGAATTGGTTACCAGCCATTTAGCGATGGTACCGGAAGGACGCGGCGTTTTCACACGGATGACGATTCAAGAAAATCTGATGATGGGCGCCTACACCCGCAACGATACCGCTAACATCAATGCGGATATTGAAAAATGGTTCACAGTCTTCCCTCGTTTGAAAGAGCGTGCGGCGCAGCTCGCTGGTACTTTATCCGGTGGTGAACAGCAGATGCTGGCCATGGCACGAGCGCTGATGAGTCATCCAAATTTGTTATTGCTGGATGAACCTTCAATGGGTCTTTCGCCAATCATGGTGGAAAAGATCTTTGAAGTGGTGCGTAACGTATCGGCGCAAGGTGTGACGATTTTGTTGGTTGAGCAAAATGCGAAGTTGGCTCTGCAAGCAGCACACCGAGGTTATGTAATGGACTCTGGTTTAATTACAATGAGCGGCAACGCCAAAGATATGTTGGACGATCCTAAAGTTCAGGCTGCTTATTTGGGCGAAGCTTAAGTTTCTCGTTCATCTTCAGTCGCAAACAAAAAAACCAGTTCAATGTTGAACTGGTTTTTTTATGATCCCAGGATCGAGGCTCAGGAGTTGAGTCTCTTATTTTTATTACCTCTTTGAATATAATGGTGAATTCAGACACGCTATTTGAATACGTTTGTTCATTCTCTATCGTTGAATAAGCGGGTGTTTGAATCGTATTAAAATCAAAGCAAAAAAGCTCAGGATACGCGCAGTACTGGTTTGATTTTGACGAAACTAACAGCAATTGCCGCACATACCAATAATGCCCCAGCCAACCGAATGACATTCTCTGGATTGCCTCTTAACCAACTGTCGTAGTACAGCGGTAAAGTGAAAATCTGAATAATCATTGGTATCACAATAAACATATTAAAAATGCCCATGTAGACGCCAGTTCGTTCGGGAGGAATACTGCCTGCTAGCATAATATAAGGGTTGCCCATGATGCTTGCCCACGCTAGTCCGACTGCAACCATAGGAAGAAGCAATAACCACGGCGTGTGTATCATTGGGATGCAATACATTCCTATACCTGCCAAACTTAAACACACTGCATGGCTATATTTTGCACCGTAGCGACGAGCCATCGGAATCAAAGCGAAGGCGCCTATAAACGCAACAAAGTTGTAAAACGCTCCGATTTTTCCATTTAATAATCCGGCATCCCGAAACCCGACCGAAGCCTGATCATTTGTATCGTAGATCGTTTTTGCTAAGGACAGCATGATGTACTGCCAGTAGCAAAACATGGCATACCACTGAAATAATTTCACCACAGCGAGCTGCTTCATTGTGACTGGCATCTCAATTATTGCATGATAAATTTCTTTGGCAGTCGCCAGCCCACCTTTGGGTTGACGCTGAATCTCTGTTATTTCATGTGCGCTCAGTGGAATTTCTGGTGACGTTTTGAGTGACCAAAGTATGGAGCCAATTGATAAAACCCCGCCCATCATAAACGCGATAATGACGATATAAGGAATGTGATTTGCATTGACTGCATCTTTATCCATGCCTGCATAGACCAACAAAGATGGCGTTAAATAAGCCAAGGTTTGACCTAATCCGGTAAAGGCGCTTTGAGTTAAGAAGCCGATCGAGTGTTGACTTGGCTGGAGCTTATCGCTGATGTAGGCGCGGTAAGGTTCCATCGTGACGTTGCTGGCAGCATCCAGAATCCAAAGTAATCCCGCTGCCATCCATAAGGTAGGGCTAAAGGGCATCAAAAATAAGCCAAGGCTACACAGCACTGCACCGATCAAAAAATATGGCGTACGTCGCCCCCAGCGAGAGACGGTACGATCGCTCATCGCACCGATAATTGGTTGCACAATTAGGCCCGTTATAGGGCCTGCCAACCAGAGATAAGGCAAGTTAGCTTCACTCGCACCGAGGTATTTATAGATGGGACTCATATTGCTTTGTTGGAGTCCGAAACTAAATTGAATGCCGAGAAAACCGACATTCATATTGACGATTTGCCAGAACGTCAGCAGGGGTTTCGTTATTTTTGTCATACCTATTTTTCTCTCATTCATTGTCTCATGCATTATTTTTACCAACGGTGATGAATTCCAGGATCTTCGTGCGGTGTGCCTTTTAATTATTTTCGGACTTTATTTTACGTTGTCCTTTTCGTTGCTTTTTTTGTATTTTTTGTTGCATTTTTAGTTGATCTTGGTAATTTTGTTTGTAAGCCAATACTGCGACCAGGGTTCGATGTCAATGGTATCCGTATAGCTTTCATTCGTAAGTTGATCTAACCACGATTCGTTAGAATTACAAATGGCTAGCTCTTGTAGACTGATTTTTTGTGTTTTTTCTGAAAAATTACCAACAAACAGCAGGCGATTTGTCGTGCTTGCATCAGCACTTGCATCATCACGGAAAAACGTCAGCAAGGCCGGATTACGATGCTTGAATTGAGACCGCGACGCTGTTGCCGCCAGCATCGGCAAGGTTCGTCGGAGTGCTAAAAAATGGCACAGTTTTAAAAATAAATTTCCCGAAACAGTTGTTTTATCATGGCGCGTTGCGTAAGACGATTCGTCTAAAAATGGGCGTTGTAACCAGCGACTATCATTCGCGTATTCAGGTACGCTTGCATATAGCTCATGATTGGCTTGCGCCAGTTCATCACCCATATAAATCAATGGCATACCCCCAAAGCAGAAACTGACGCCGTATAGCAATAAGAGACGACGTTGTGCGAGTTTAGTATCGTTTGGCGTCTTGGCGCGGGCATAACCGGTCAGCGCTGAACTCATGCCGTTGGTGCCATGGACCGCATTGGCATCACTCGCTTGAAAGCTCGCGCCATTGGCGAAACTATTTTCTGCGCCGGCATAAAATTGTGCAATATGTTGCAGACGTTGTTGCGCATTTTGCGCTTTTTGGCTGGCTTCCGGGCGGATGACATTCCAGCCAATATCGTCATGGCAACGTATATAGGTGAGCCATGACGTGTGCTCCGGTAAGGTCGGTGTTGCCTCCATCACGTTATATAGCAAGTCACAATTTTGTTCAGCCAATGCGCCCCAGCTAGCTGCCATCAAGCTGCTGTGATAGGCTAAATGGCACTCGGCTGCTGACGGGTTTTTATTGCCCAGATAAGCAGGTAACTCTGCAGTTGGAACAATCGCTTCTGCCTTTAACAATACGCCCGGTGCGGCAATGTCGACGATGCTGCGCAAGGCCTGTAAAATCCAATGCGCTTCAACTTGGTTCATGCAATTGGTGCCTGCACGTTTCCATAAAAATGCTGTCGAGTCTAGACGAAAAACCTCCACGCCATTATTTGCTAGTGCCAATAAGGCTAACGCCATTTCTTCGAATACAGCTGGATTGGTGTAATTTAAATCCCACTGATAGGGATAAAATGTCGTCCATACCCAGCGTTGCAGATTAGGTTCAAACGTAAAATTTCCTGGCGCTGCCTGTGGAAATATTTGTCCTAAATCACGCTCAAACAAATCAGGCTCAGTGCGATCAGCATAGGTATAAAAGTATTCTAGTTCTTTGTTACTTCCTGCTTTTGCAGCACGGGCCCAAGGGTGGTCATCTGCTACATGGTTCAACACAAAGTCGCTGCATAGGCTAATACCATGTAGACGTAAATTAGTCGTCAAATCACGCAGATCTTGCATGTCACCAAAACGTGGTTCTATCTCGTCGTAGCTCGCAACCGCAAAGCCACCATCGTTGTCTCCAGCTCTGGCGCGTAAGAATGGTAGTAGATGTAAATAGCTGACACCGAGTTCTGATAGATGGTCTATTTTTTGATTGATCCCCTGCAAGGTTCCAGCAAAGCGATCCACGTAGGCACAATAGCCGAGCATGGATTGTTGAGTGAACCAATTTGGATTGGTTTCACGGTGAATATCGAGTGCGAGCAATTCTGTGCTGCGATTGGCGTGAGTGATAGCGACCCGTGTGAGTAGCTTGATAAACCACTCTTCAAAATGAGGATGCTTTCCATACAGATGTTGTAGTCGGTTAAGTAAAACGCAGCCATGAGACTCAAACCGTGCGCGCAGCGAGTCACGTCGCTCGATTGGAATTTGCGCCAACATTTGGTCCAGGCAAGTGTTTAGAAAAGTCATGTAAATCTTCAATCAAGTAATGAGAGCCACAGTTAATGAGTTCACAGCTAATGAGAGCCATAGTTAACGATGCAATTTTAATGGATGGATTTCTCCACTCAGAGCAAATTATCAGGTCATAAATAATTCATTGCAATCGATTTCAATAAAATATGTTTTGCGTCGCAGCAATTTTTTTGAGTTGGCGCCTTTTTGTGTTCGCAGTGCGACAAATTTAGTGCTGGATGAAAAAATCTACGCGAATACCTTCTTAGTGTCTTTATGAAAATCTTTGTTAATTAAAATATTCATAAAATCAATTACTTAAATAATATAGTCTTCATTTTTTTGTTCTGTTTTTTGTCATATTTATAGGCATTTACTACTAGCTTTTATGCTTTTTTAACGATTTGTTGCGTTGCATGGTTGCATAAAATTTCAGCCAAGAAGATAATTCGTTTCAGCTTCTTTTTTCTTTGCAACCGTTTGCAAAAAAAGTTTTCAGTCAGTGAGAGGAAGTTGCTACCTATAGAAATCGATAAAATTTCTAGCGATACCAAATTTAAAAATATGGGGACAAAAATGAACAGACGTAATATGAAGGTGACCTACTTAGCGTCCGCAGTTTCTCTGGCGATGTTGCAATTGGCTGCAGCAAATGCACAAGAAGTAGCACAATCGGCACCAGTAGCAGCGGCGACCGCAGACAGCAATTCACTCAAACTGGATCAAGTTATCGTGACTGGTACACCAATCGGCGTGAGCAAAATGCGCTCGAGCGTGTCGATCAGTACCTTAGATCCAGATCAACTGCAATTGTCTGCACCAACAAGTTCCGCGGATGCATTGCGTTCTATCCCTGGTGTTCACTCCGAAGCATCCGCTGGTGAAGGTAATACCAATGTGACGGTGCGCGGTATTCCAATTTCAGCAGGTGGTTCACGCTATGTAGGTTTCCAGGAAGATGGATTGCCTGTTTTACAAAATGGTGACTATGCGTTTGTCACACCAGATATGTATGTGAAACTTGATAATTCTCTGGATCATATCGAGGCAGTGCGGGGCGGTGCGGCATCTGTATTGGGAAGCAATTCACCAGGCGGGATTATTAACTTCATCTCAAAAACCGGGAAAGAAGAAGGCGGTAGCATCGGCCTTACCAAAGGTTTGGGTTTCAATGAAACTCGTTTAGACTTTGATTATGGCGTTCATCTTTCGCCGCAAACACGGATGTATGTTGGTGGTTTTTTCAGGGATGGCGATGGTACACGCAGTGGTGGCGTGCCGATTGAATCTGGCGGCCAGATTAAAGCGAATATCACGCATGACTTTAGTGACGGCAGCTTTATTCGCTTGAGCGTTAAGCATCTGGATGATCAGACGCCGCTGAATATGCCGGTACCATTTACCCTTAGCAATGCCAATCCAAGCAAAGCAAATCCAGCCACGATTGGTGCCGCTGCTGGCTACGATCCGTTGACTGCTAGTTACTATTCTCCCTATTGGAGCAAGATCGTTGGGTTAACCAATTCAGGTGCCTCAAGCCTGGCGAATCTGAATACTGGTTTGACAGTTAAAGAAAATGCATTGGGATTACAAGGCTCATTTAAACTTGGTAATGGTTGGGTATTGGATGAAAGTTTCCGTCGGTCGCAAAAGAGTGGCGGTTTTGAATCAGGTTATCCAACGGGTCCGACATTTAATGCATTTGCAGGTACAACTTATGCCAGTGGCCCATATAAAGGCCAGGCGTATACTGGCAGCGTGCTCGAAGTTTCCGCATTTAACGCCTCGTTTGACAACCTGAATAATACGGTGAATGCGATTAAATTATCCAAAACCTTCGATTTGCCAAATAGCGGTAAGTTGACAACTTTGGTCGGTTGGGACATCGATAATCAGCATATTGGTGTGACACAAAATTTGCCGCATTATCTGATCACTGCAACTGGTAATCAGCCAGTGTTACTTAGTGGCTTAAATAATAGCGGTAAGCAAACTGACGCTAGTGGTCTTCTGCCACAATCCACATGGTGGGGCAATCAAACTCGTGATATTCAATATAATATGAGTTCGCCATATCTGGATTTAAGCTACGAAGCAGGTCCATTAAATTTGGAAGCTGGTTTGCGTCGTGATATGCAAAAAGTATCTGGCTCACAAACAAGCTCTGTTTCTGCAGGAGCATATACACCTGGTGTATTCCCTGGATTGGCCGACACGCCTGTTAATTACAGCAAAGACAACAATTCATACTCTTTGGGTGGCAACTATAAACTGACAAATAATCTTGCGTTATTTGCTCGTTATAGCAGCGGCGCTTCATTCAACGTTGTTGAACGGATGGGTGGTCCATTTGATGGTACTCAACCAATTACGATCAATACCGTTAAGCAAACTGAAGTCGGCGTGAAATGGCGTGAAGCGGGTTTCAGTGCATTCGTCACCTTGTTCAAGGCAGATACGGCTGAGGGTAACTACGATTTAACAACACGTCTTTTAACGCAAAATACTTATAGCGCTAAAGGGATTGAGGTTGAAGGTGCTTATCGTACCGGTGGTTTCAATGTTAGTGGCAGCTTTACTTATACTGACGCATCGATTGTGGGCGCACTGGATTCGACGATCGTTGGCAATCAGCCTCAGCGTTTAGCTAAATTTATTTATCAGATCGTTCCATCCTATCAATTTGGTGATTTTGTTGTTGGCGGAAGTTTGATTGGCACAGATAAGTCATTTGGTGATAATGGTAATACCATTATTTTGCCAAGTTATTACACTGTGAATGTGTTTGGAAATTATCAAATCAGCCCACGTGCAACGGTAACCTTGAGTGCTAATAATCTGTTTAACAAAGTAGGCTGGACAGAGTACGATAACGGTCAAGGTGCTCGTTCCATCAATGGACGCACAGCGAAAGTTGCATTGAAATACGCGTTCTAAAATTTTTTCAGGTTTTACCCGTGAGACTGACAACCGCCTGCATGCTTTGCATCAGGCGGTTTTTTTATTCAATCATGTCTGAGTTGGCCTGAACTAGAGCGATAAATGAGTTCAGTTGATAATAGTTGCGGCGTGACAGTTTGCTGATCAATCAGATTCAATAATGCATCGACTAAAGCCAAACCCGCGGCTTGGATAGGTTGACGGACCGTTGTTAATGGCGGGTGGAAATAGCGTGCCAATTCGATGTCATCGTATCCCACCACGGCTATGTCTTCAGGCACATTTTTATTCTGTTCGCGCAGGATATTAATTGCACTCATTGCGAGTAAGTCGCTACAGCAAAACAGACCATCGTAATGCACTTTTCGATGTGCTAATTCAGTCATCGCGAGGTCGCCACCATTTTCTAAAAAGGAAGCCGGTACCACTAATTGTTCGTCATAAGGAATTTGATACGCTTCCAAGGCCTGGCTATATCCTTTGTGGCGGCTGGCAACTTCAGGCAATTTGACGTCACCAAAAAAAGCGATATGCTTTCTGCCTGACTTAATCAAATGTTCCGTTGCTAAATATCCTCCGGCAACATTGTCACTACCAATCGTGACATACATTTGCCGTTCAAGTTGCGCGCCCCATACAACGATGGGCACGCCACGTGCCGTGATTTTATTGAGTTGATCGTGGTGGCGCCACTGACCAATTAAAATGACACCAATGGCACGCCCTGTGTCAAATGGCAGAGAAATGGAATCCAGTTGTTCAGAATCAACACGTGACAACAACATATCAAATCCACGGTCGGTTAACGCATCAGCCAAGCTCCCCAATATCGCCAGAAAAAAGGGATCGGATAAATGTTGCCGTGTTGTCGCATCATAGGGGACAACGACGGCGACAGTACGGTTTTGCTTCAGGCGTAAATTTTGCGCACCGATATTGATCGTGTAATTCAAGGAGCGCGCCAGATCGGCGACTCTGTTCCGTGTTTCTTCATTGACTAATTTGCTACCGCTTAAAGCGCGCGAAACGGTGGAAGTGGACACGCCGGCCAATCGGGCTATGTCGGCCATTTGTAGCCGCCGTTGTTCGGCGACTGAGTCTGACGGTGCAGCTTTGCGTTTCAATCAAATCCCCTTTGCGTGCATATTGATTTATTTGAGTGCTGAATTTAACTTTGCAGAATTGTAAGCCGAAATTCCGGGAAATATCATAAAGAGATTCCAAACTTGATCTTTGGCTATTATCGATGCTTTTAAAGTTGCTATCTTGGTTAGATTTATTTTTTTAAAGATCATTTTTTAGAAATACTTGAAACATAAAACGGCCTTGAACCTGCCACCATCGGCGTGCGATGCGCGTGGTGACGTGCCATAAATTTACCTCGTAATCGATCGTAAATGACCATTTTAATGACGATAGTTAAAGGTGGAAATTTAAATGGCATAAACAATTCATGTTATTTAAATAATGATTGAAAGCGATGTGTTGTAATTACACGCAAGAAGTGTAATGCGTCACGATGGAGTAACAAAAAAGAAATATTGTGCTGTATTAGTCAATATTGTTAAACATCTCGCGGTCGAATGTTGGCTGATAAGGCGTTAAAGATGGGCGCATTCTTACATTATTCTCATTTCGATTTAATATGAACCAACCAGAAAATCGCAGTTGCCAACGTGTACAATTTTTTCGCTTACCAAAAGAACAGGGCTTCATTCCGGTTTGGATCTTTAATCGTGAGAATGATAATGCTCTGTCAGCTTTAGTGGTTGATATGAGTGAAAACGGGATGCAAGTTCTCACTTCCTTTGATGACAAACTGAGTAAATCTCACTACTTGATGCGTTTGTCAGACGATGAAAATTACTTGATGGAGATGCCCGTCATCCATTTGACGCATGTTTGGTCTTCTGCTGACACGGGTATTCATATCCGCACAGGGTTTTCGTTTCAAGCAATTGACCGCGACACGATCACCTTGATTATAGAGCGCATGAAAGCGCGTCAGCAAACCTATATGCGGTGTGTATTGACACCGGTTGATGCGCAAGAATGAAAACCATCGATGATTGCTGACTCTATATAATGTTGGTTTGTTTTTGAACTGACAAGCACGGCTTTTTACGTTGCCTCTTCCAAATTGCCAGCATTGCGGTAGAGCTTAGGGATCTTGTTTTTACTCATGATGACCATCACTAAGCTACCTGCTGCGAGGAGTAGCCAATTGAGTGCAGGGTTATGCATGCTTTGGGCAAGATCGAATAAAACACCACCAGCCATGCTGCCGACCATATTCCCCATACTTTGGTAAAGCATTTGTCGCGACATTAATTGGCCGGTGTCGGCATTCGCTTTGTCAGCAAAGCGCGCTGTCAGCACATCGAGTGATGGCCCATAAAAAACCTGTCCAAAAGAAAGCAGTATTGCCGACGTAATGACTGCGGTACTAGAGTGCCCGAATACCATCATCACAACGAAGCTTAAAAAGAGGCATAGGTAGCCAATTTGTAAAAAGCGAAAATGATCATGCGTTCGAACAGCACGTTTGGAAATTGGGATTTGAAAAAAAATGATGACCAATGCCGCTAGCCAAAATGGCGTTGAAACGGGAATGTCCGGTGTATATTTAGGTATATGCAAACTGAAACCTATCATAGGTTGGACTGCAAAACACCAAAATACTGCATTCGATAAATAAAACAAAAGCGGCAACTCAGTGCTTCTGGACGACGTTATTTTAGTTGCATTGAGATTGGAAGCTACGCTTGATGGATTGCTGTGTCCGTTATCACTACCTGACGTATGCTGCGCTAAATATGAAATTTCGTTTTTAGCAATCGCTTTCATTGCAATGAGCATGAATAATGCATAGGCAATAAAGGTAATCAGTACGATTAAAAATACGATCTTTAAACTGTCATGCGGCACCCAACTGGCTGTTAAATAGCCGCCGACTAAACCCATCCGTATTGCAAATGCGAGTCGACTAAACAACGACGACTGATCTAATTCCCGAAGTTTTAATAAATAGTTTTTCAATCCTGGAAAAGAAAGACCGCTGCCCAAACCCGCCAATAATGCAAACGCCGCCAGTGCCCATGCCTGCGCAAGAAAAGCCATGCAATATAAAGCGATTCCTTCCAATAAAATATTGCCAGAAATAGCCAAAGGGTGATTGGCAACTTTAGGAAAACGACTGCCGCCATAGGAACCGAGCACGCGTCCTAAATTCAATCCAAACAAAATGGAAGCAGCCCAGAAGCCAGAAAAGTGTTTGCCTGTTTCAGAAACGATAATCGGTGTATAGAGCGCAACACCGCCCGAGGCAATAGCTACGCCGATATAGATTAGATAGGCGTTAAAGGTGGGGTTAAATTTATTATTTTTCATAAAGAGACGACATCCGTCGCTCCATCTTACGTCAGCAAAGTATCTCTACTTAAATGCCTTGGGTGAGTAATACATGAATCCAGGCACTGACAATTAGCCTGCAAGGGATGGGTTGAAGTCAAGAACCATATTGTACCGCGAGCAACGGCTGCCAATAAGGCTGATTTTAGCGGTATAGAGCAAAAACTGGAATGAAAAACAGGTTGGAACCCAGATTGGAAACCAGATTGGAAACCAGTTTCGATATCGCTCTCATTCAATGAAACACAAAAACGAACTTAGTTACTAATCATGTGGTGGACGATTTTATTAAAACGCTCTCTGAATAGTGCGTCTTTTTGTAAAACAAAATCAGGTAAATTCTCATCCTGTTTGAGTTGCGATGCTGTGATTAAAACGCAGGTGGTATTTTTTGATTTGCCACCTAAGCGCTGAGCAGCACTGATTAAAGCCATTCCATTCATACGAGGCGTTTCCAGACCGGTCACGACAAGATCGAAAGGCTCAGAGAGAATTCGACCTAACGCAAGGTATCCATCTTTGGCGACCTCTAACCTGAATCGATAAGACTTCAACACGTCTTTGATAATGTTGACGACAACATCGGAGCTTTCCACAACTAATGCTGAATAGGGATTCTGCAGCGCCTGATGACGCAAACTTTGTAATTGCGTTTTAATTTCTTCGCCAGGTACTTTAGATTGTTGATACAGAAGTGTTACGCGTCGCAGCAAATCAATATATTCAAGCGCCGTTGAAATAAAGTTGAATTGCAGTATTTCGGTATGTTCTAAAAAATGAGAAATCAAATCTTCAAACGGATGGCAAACGTCAGAAATGACGTGCATACCATAAGTGCCGCCACTACCTTTTAACGTATGAATGCGGCGATAAAGCTCTCTGCAAATTTCCAAATCAAAGCCGTCAGATTCGAGTCTTAGTAACAAGCTTTCAAGTTCATCAATATGCGATGGTAAATCATTCAAATAAGTTGATCGCAATGCGCTGAGCATCGCTTGAGCTTTATTCATAAGTAAATTTTCAGACCGAGATACAGTAAGGGTACGTTGTTTCCATCCATCGCCAGTGGAGAACGGCTTATTGTGAGCGTTGCCGTTTTCTTGGTCAATTAACTTCTAATTATTTTTCACAATGATGACAAATACGTTGTAAAAAATAGATATATTTATCCCAATGAGCTGACGCTGGCTCTTAGTTAAATTCTATGGAGCCGTTATTTTCACGTCAGCATTGACTCGTTGTTGCTGTCATTTTGATTTTTCACCCTTTTTAGTTATAGCTAAAATGGATTGAAATTTTGTACGAAATTTATAAAAAAATACAAAAAGTACTGTTTTATTGGTCTTTTTGTTCCATTAGGTGGGACTTCCTTAAATTTGATATTCATTTTTTTTCCATGATGCGAGACTTCGTTTGCGCTTCGCTAACACGAGGTTCAGTCGAAGATGCGCTACACAATTCGTGTGTAGTCGGAGTTGAATACACATTGATAAAAGGAAGAAACCATGTTGAAAAATAAATTAGTTATCGCGTTACTTGCCACTGCTGGTTTGATGTTCAGTGCTGCTGCTTCTGCTCAAGTTTACGTCGGCGGCACCGCCGGTAAAGCGCAATGGAGCGAGGATTGCACAGGCCTGACTAGTTGCAGTACTGGTTCAAGTGCATACAAATTATTTAGTGGTTACAACATCAACGATAAATTTGCGGTTGAAGGTAGCTACTTCTCCTTAGGTACGATTGATGGGAATGCCAACGTACCTGGTACACAAAATTCTTATAGCCTGAAAGGAACCGGGTTCGAATTAGCCGGTGTCTATAACCAGGCATTTACGGATAAATTCAGTGGTTTCGCAAAAGCCGGTGTAGCACGTATCAAAGTAGCGAATAATTTTGTTGATCAAAATACGGCTGGGTACGATAGTCAAACATCGACATCACCCGTCTTTGGTTTGGGAGTGAATTACAAACTGACGAATCAAATTGCGTTGCGTGGTGAATTTGAAACACGTAAAGTGAAATACGACGGCGCAAAAGAAGCGGTCAACAATTTCTCTGTCGGTCTGCAATATAGCTTCTAAGATCGATAGCGCCTTACACAGTCTCCCCTGAAAGACTTGCCGGATCGGTTTGTTGATGACAAGCCAATCCGGTTTTTTTATTTAATCAGAATAAAAATGTGTATCTCTCAATGTAGGAGCGCCATTCACCGGAAACCTTACAGATTTTTTGACTTGCAGTTACAAGTGCTTACTATTGAAACATTTTCGCCTGATTCGTGACATACTCGATAGGTAGTGAGTAGATCACAATGCCTTGTTTTTCAACATTTACGGAAAGAAATTCATGTCCGAAAGCCCAGATAATAAACGTATCCATCCCCTTGTCGTGGGCGCCGCAGTTTCTGTCATTCTTTTTAGCCTGGTTGGTGTTGCTGCATTGACTGGCGTTTTACCTTCTTCAAACGGTGTACCAAAAACGGATGCGCAGCGCAATGCTGCTTCAGCAAGTAGTGTTGCGGTCTCAAGCGTGGCTTCGAATGCTCCAGGCACTGCGGCGAATGTTGCTGACAATGCGACACCAAAAAATATAACGCCGCTTAATTTACCCCCTTCGGAACAGCAAGCAGTCTCCGCGTCTGGTGGTAATGCTAGCGTGAGTGCGGGGACGACTAGTTCGCAGCAAAATGCGGCAACTAGCGCTTCTGTTACGCAAAAGCTTTGTAAGACTTGCGGTGTCATTGAATCGATTCTTCCTATCGAGCAACAAGAAGCGCATGGCAGTGGGCTTGGCGCCGTTGCCGGTGCTGTATTAGGGGGCGTGTTGGGGCATCAGGTAGGAAATGGCAATGGTCGAAGTCTGGCAACGGTAGCGGGTGCGGTCGGCGGTGGCTTTGCTGGCAACGCGATAGAAAAGCGTGCCCATACAACGACCGTTTATGAAGTCAAAGTGAAACTCGACAACGGGCATTACCGGGTTTTCAATTTTTCAGCGCAACCAGAATATCGCGAGGGCGATCGCGTTCATATTGAAAAAGGCCGCGTGGTTTTAGGCTAGTTGAAACAAGCTGTTCTGAGAATTTAATCCTCTACGATAAAAATCCCAGAACAGCGTTGCTGTATTTTGAAGCGGACAACGAGGTATCACGGAGAGTTCAGGGTTGGATAAAATCTTAGCCGTCACTACGTAGCGCGGCAATTGGATCAAGCTCAGCGGCCTGACGTGCTGGAAAAACACCGAAGCCCAAACCCACAGCTACACACAAGGCGACGGCCAATAACAAGCTGAGAGGTGACCAGGCGACAGCCCAGCCCGCCAAGGCCGCGATACTATAGGCCGCAATCGCGCCAAGCAAAACCCCTAATAATGCGCCTGAGACTGCGATAACAAGCGCCTCTGCTAAAAACTGTTGAACCACATCACGTTTGCGGGCACCTAACGCACGTTTTAAACCGATTTCACGGCGACGTTCGAGTACATTGGCCAACATGATATTCATGATGCCGATGCCGCCAACTAGCAGAGATACTGCTGCAATCGAGCTCATTACAACAGTAAAAATTTTCTGCGTTTGTTGATGCTGGCGGTATAAACCCATAGGCACAATGAGATTCGTATCATCCACACCGCCATGACGTTGATTAATTAACGTTTGCAATACATGCGCTGCGACATCAGGGGCAACCTTACCGTCGAGTTGTAAACTAATGCCGTCAATTTCATCTTCGATTTCTGAGAAATGGAAGCGGGCACGCGCGCTTTCCCACGGCACAAAGATGCGCTCGTCGTCAAGACCGAGTTTAACGCCTTCAAATTCGGCTTTATTGAGTGAGCGATTGGTCAGTACGCCAACGACTTCTAACCAGGCGTGGTTTAATTTTAAGCGTGCACCGACCGGATTTTCGTCGCCAAATAATTTTTGCGCTAAACGAGGCCCTAATACGCAGACGGGCGCAAGCGTTGCACCATCCGCGTCAGAAAACCAACGACCTTGCGTGACGTGGACACCACTATGTTCCGCATAGGCTGGTGATACAGCGAACGCGCGGGCATCGACGACATTTCCACCGCTCGCCAGTAAGTCCACTTTGATTTCTTTTTTGAGTGCGACGGATACTGCCCCCGGTACCACTTGCAGCGCGGCGTTTGCATCTGCCGCGGAGAGTCCCAGTGAACGAATACGAATCTCTTTCAGCTTGTCGACATCAATTCCTTTACTCTCGACCAGCAAATTGTTCAGCCCCAATTCGGCAACCAAATGCAAAGCCTCCCGCTGGCTGCCTTCGCCAACTGCTAACATTGCAACAATTGCCGCTACGCCAAAGATCATCCCAAGTAAGGTTAAGCCAGTACGTAACTTGCGACGTTGTAGTTCCGTGATCGCTTCAATAATCAGAGCGCGTTTCATGATTTATCAGCCTTTTTTTCTGGCGGTATTAAAATAATCTGTTGACCCGCAACGAGACCATTTTTTATTTCACTGCGGGTGATGCCGCGCGTACCTAATTCGATTTTTTGTTGATTTGTCTGATTGCCGTTTTTCGTATATACCGAGAACTGACTACCTTTCTGAATCAATGCCAGATTGGGGACCGTCAGCGCTGATTTTTTGTCGATGATACTGACGGTCGCCGTGAGGGCTTGTCCTGGTCTTAAGGCGAGTTTGTTAATCACTTCTTCTGGAATATTTGCTTCAAAATCACTGTATTTTACCGGCGACTCATTCGATTTAATGCTGGCGCTGCTGCCGACTTTAGTCACTGTAAGCTCAAGGTTGGTGCCCGTTCCCGCCAGACGTACATGCACTGGTAAGCCAGTTTTCAAACCAAACGTCTGACTTTCAGGGATACTAAACGAGGCAACCAGATGAGATAAGTCCGGCAAGATACCGAATTCTTGGCCTGGCCGGCGATTTGATCCTATTTGTGGCTTACTACCATCCCATGAGGCAACCAGATTAAAGACACCCTCATGCGGTGCGATCAGGTCAAGGCCCGATAAATTTTTACGTAATTGTTGAGCATTAAGTTCAACACTATCTTTTTGCGATTGAAGTAATGCAAGATTCGCATTCTTGCCAGCTTCTATTTGTCCACCTTTCCACCCCAAATAAGTTTGCTTTGATTTTAAAAAACCAATGTCTTGCAAGGCATCTAAAATTTGATTGCGGGTGAATACGGAAACATCGGCGCCAACATAGCGCTGGCTTAATTGTAAGTCGGCGACAACCTTGGCGCGATCAGCATCGAGACTGGCACGATTGACCGCATCCGTTTCGGCTAAACCAATGGCGACCAATTCTTTACGTAGTAATTCGGTATCCGCTTGCGATAAATCCATACGTGATCGTGGCGCGTCAAAGCGTGCGATGATTTGGCCTTTATGCACAACGCTGCCATCAGGCACCATATCTAAGACAGTACGTGAATCCCAACCGTCGCCCGGGACATTGAGTGGCGTATTTTCTGCGGCCTTGATTTCGCCCTTGACATTGATGGTTTCCTGCCATGCTTTTGCTGTCAGCGTTTCGGTGGCGGCGGAGGGCGAATTGTCGTCGCAAGCACACAAAAATAGAGTGCATAAAATAATTCCGGCTTTCATAATCCCTTTCCTGAAACCGTCGATGTCGGGCTGGTTGTGGTAACGGTTTTTTGGTCTTTGAACAACGTAACCTGCACTGCGGAACCGGGCTTTAAGCCTTTGGGAGGCGCATCAAACTCAAGCTCTATGTCACGAACGACAATGGCTTGTTTCGCGGATTTTCCGTGAAATACGTTACCTAAGCCCGTTACTTTCGCATTGAGTTGCAGATTGCCAGACGACATGGTCACTCGTGCAGCTTGGCCGATATAAACGTCTGAAACCTGGGCTTCAGGTACTTTTGCATTGACAAATAGCTTGTCCGGATCGGCGAGGCTGGCGACCGCCATCCCTATCCAAATTTGCGCCCCAGAAGTGAATTTGTTGCCACTAAAATCGGTTTTGTACAACAACATGCCACGACGTGGTGCATTGACCGTCAGCGCTTCTTGTCCTTTGCTATAGATGTCAATCGTGTTTTGAATTTGCGCAATTTGTGCGATATTGCCATTGTATTCCGCTTCGCGATAGCGGGATTGTGCAGCCTGCAATCTGGCGGCGAGCGCTGCCAAATCACTTGTCATACCTTTTTCAATCACTAATTTATCGTAGTCAACGCGGCGTATTAATTCTTTTGGCATCAAGGCTTTTTTTGCCGCTTTATCAGCGTTACTTTGCGCTTCCTGAACGGCTAATTCATCACTTTTTTCAAGCTCTCTTTGATTCAGTTTGAATTTTTCCAAGCTACGCTGCCATTCTTTGAGAGCGCTTTTTTGCACTTCAAGTTGCTTGGAAATCTCAGATGCCTGAAACATTGCCAGCATCTGACCGGGTTCGATGATGCTGCCTTCCGGTGCGATTTGAAACAATGTGTAATTCCAGATATTCCTGATTGTCGGCGGTACCACGGGTATCGTAATGTGAGATTGAACATCACCTTCGATATTGATTTCGTTTGATGCAGCTTTACCGGGCTTTTGAACTTTACTATTGGCCGATATACTGGTTTTTGCACTGGTTTCTGCAGTACCTTTTGCAGTGGCTTTAGTTACTTTTTTAGGCTCAATCAAAACGCTCATGCCCGGAATTAATTTTAGGCCGTGATCTTTGGGTAAATCAATGTCGATTTTAAAATAGCGACCATTTCCCCAGCTTGCGTGCGGCGTTGGTGCACTGGCGATATGGGTGATTTTCGCTTCGAGCCTACTTCCCGGAAGAGCATCAAAGCTTAATTGCACCGTTTGTTTTTCGTTCAGATACGGACGATCTGCTTCCAGTGCCCATGTCTGAATTTGCAATCCGCCAGCGCTCATTACCTGGCCCGCCATATTGCCCGGAAAGCCACTCGAACCTTCTTCAAATCGTTCACCGCGCCACTCGTTATAGGCGTACGTTACTATGCCGTTTTGCGTGGCATGAACCTCAGATTGGGCTAATTCTGCTTTGGCAAAAGCGAGGTAAATGAGCTGCTTTTTATTTTCGAGATCACCATCTTGTTGACGTCGTTTTGCCGCCAATTTTGCATTATCAAAAGCTTGTTGTTTGACGATGACATCTCGTTGCGCATGCTCTTTTTCGCCTTGGTATTTATCGTAATCTAAGGCTGAAATTTGTACTTTAGGTAAGGCTGCGTTGACTAATGCTTTTGCCAGGGTCGCTTTGGCGATGATGAACTCTTTCTCTGCATTGAGGGCATCCACATCAAGTTTGGCGACATCCATTTTTGTTTTTGCGCTGGTCTTTTGAATCTCGCTTTGTAATTTTTCAATATTCTCAGCATTGGATGTTTCGATGCGGAGCAATAAATCTCCCGTCTTGACAACGGTGCCTTCGGGGACAAAATTCTTGATTGTAACGGGCGACGAATTCGATGGTGGTACAAAGATCCCTTGTGCGTTTTTTGCCTGGACTTCGCCAGTTAATAAGACAGGCCGATTGTTTTGATTGGCAGCCTGTTGTGCCAGACAAAAAATAGGTGCTAATGCCAAAACCAGGATGGCAGCGCGTGGCACGACAGATTTTTTCATCGATGATCCTCGACAATTTTTCCATCGCGTAAGTGGATGGTGCGTTGCGCCTGTTTGGCGATATCGGTATCGTGCGTCACCATCACTAAGGTTTGTCCACTGGCATTTAATTCGGTAAGGAGCGCCAATACATCTGCCGCGCTCTTTGAATCCAGATTGCCAGTTGGCTCATCAGCCAATAATAGGGCAGGTTGGTTCAGCAAGGCGCGCACAATGGCGGCGCGTTGTAATTGGCCGCCAGATAATTCTGCTGGCTTATGATGCAGGCGTGAAGTCAGTCCAACGCGTTCTAACAAGGCGTGTGCACGTTGTTCTGCTTGCGGATCTGGCAAAGTGGAATAACGCTGCGGCAGAAGTACGTTTTCGAGCACACTCAAGCGTGGCAATAGATGGAACGATTGAAAGACAAAACCAATGCGACGATTGCGGACATCCGATGCGCTGTCGTCATCCATGGCACTGATCTCGTCTTGTTGCAAATGATAGATACCTTTATCTGGTCGATCCAACGCACCAAGGATATTGAGTAAGCTCGATTTCCCGGAACCTGATGGACCCATGATGGCGACGAATTCGCCGGTAGCGATATGTAAATTGATGCCATCAAGCGCGCGAATTTCATTTCCACCTTGCCGGTAGGTTTTGTGAATATTACTTAAAGTGATCATCTGTTTCCAAATCTGATGCAGGTGAAAAGAGTGCGACAGTACTTCGTTTTTATGATTTCCAGCGACGCCGTGATTTAAAAATAACGCGAGTTCAATTTTGAAGTGCAAGCGTATTTTTGAAGAATACCTGATTGGGTGTAAGGTATCCTAACCTTTTTCTTGGTCGATTATTCAGTCTATTCATGGCGTGATCAATCTCCTGTTGTGTAA
>NZ_JBMPPH010000050.1:0-26830 GCF_049340285.1 Undibacterium sp. SXout20W
ATTACACAACAGGAGATTGATCACGCCATGAATAGACTGAATAATCGACCAAGAAAAAGGTTAGGATACCTTACACACAATCAGGTATTCTTCAAAAATACGCTTGCACTTCAAAATTGAACTCGCGTTTTAAAATATGTTTAATTTTAAGTAAAAATTAAAGTAAGAATTTTTAAGCAAACAATTTTAAGCAAACAATTTTAAGCAAAATTTATCATTCGCATAGAAATCATCAATTTGATTTGACCAGGGGCTTATCAACGAGAACATCGTGATAAGCCTTTTGTACATGGCGAGACAAGAATTAAATTGCAATATTGATATCAAACTAAAAGACAGATATACTGACTTTGTATATTATTTATTGAGATTCGTCTTACTGCAATTCCTTGAAATCATTGATCGCGATACTGCCTGCACCGTTCCCTGACTCGACCAATCAAGCTTAGCCAATGTTTAAATATAAAAATCTGATCGCACTAGGTATTTTTTCACTATTTTCTCTTCCAACTGTCGTCAACGCTGCTGGTGAAGGCCATTTCCGCTCATTGTTTGAGCACACCGATCTCACTATCAATGCTGATAGTACCAGCGTCATGGATGAAGAATTTATCTGGCGTGGAGTTGATCAACAAGGTGCGAGTGGATTGGGTCAGCAATATCTGAGTTTTGATCAGGATAAGCAAGCACTTGAGATTTTAGAAGCAGAAACAATAAAAGCAAATGGCGAAAAAATCAAAGTGCCAGCATCCGATATTAAATTGCAAGATGGTATGCTGGGCGGTGTTTCCTATCCACACAGAAAACTCTATCAGATTACGTTTTCTAAGCTATCACCCGGAGATGCCATACACCTGCACTATCGTCAAAAGCAAACCAAGCTTGACTTACCAGGTGGCGACTCGCACAGTGCATACTATAACCGCGAGGTTATCCGCGATAACACCTCCTATTCGCTTCATTATCCGGAGAATATGCCATTGCACATTGCGAGCAATGAGTTTGATAAAACTGAAGACAGAATTTCAAACGGGATGCATACCATTAAATGGACACATCAAAGCAAGGATACCAAAATCGGTGATCCGGATATGGTGAATGCCTGGCGTCAAACACCGTATATCATGGTCAGTAGCTTTAAAGACTTGAAAGCCATCGCTGATGCTTACCAGATTGGCGCTTCAGAAAAAGCCCGCATAACGCCAGAGGTACAGGCATTAGCAGCAAGCTTAGTTCAAGGTCAACCCGGTGATTCAGATAAAGCAAAAGCAATCTACGACTGGGTACGAAGGAATATCCGCTATGTTGCCAGTTATATCGGCGATGGTGGTTTTGTTCCAAATGACACTAAAACCATTTTAGAAAAGCGTTATGGCGACTGCAAAGACCATGCAACGATTTTAGAAGCATTGCTCGAAGCGAGTGGCATCCCAGCCTCGCAAGTTTTGATCAATGCCAACACCGACGCTTACACGATGTTGCCGATTCCGGTCTTTAACTTCAATCATGCAATTAACTATGTACCAAGTTTGAATTTATTTCTGGATTCCACCTCGGATCAAACACCTTACGGCTTATTACCGGAAATGGATACGAGTCACGCGGTTTTAGTGACCAAAAATTTTAAAGAAGTGAGTCAGACGCCACCGATTTCTACTGGCGGATTTAAAATGCACCGTCAGATCAAAATCGATCTGGCAGTTGATGGCTCAGCCATTCGCACGACGGACATTACTGGATATGGGTTGGCCGCGGTATCCGTGAAGACTTTCCTCGACGGTATAGGCCCCGGGAAAGAAAGTGATTGGGCGCGCAAAACTTTGGCTAATTTTGGCATGCATGGAACGTCTGAATTCAAGGCTCTGCCTTCTGATGACCCACTCAAGTTATCATATCGCTATACTGAAAAAGTCAGTAATTTTATATCCCAGCCGGAAGCGAGCACAATCAACTTTTACGTCGCACTGCAAGGCCCGATTGCAGCAGATAGCGTCCTGCGCCGCTTTACAGAGAAAAACAGAAAATCTGATTTCAAATGCGATGCTTTTGCCATCGAAGATGAGGTAGAAATCAATCTGGCGCCAGAATTAAAAGTGTTATTCGTACCTAAAGATGTTCACATCAAAGAAGGAGACGTTTTCTTCGATGCAGTTTATCAGCGCCACGGAAATACATATAGCGTGAACCGCACTTGGGGCTCTACATCGACCAAGGCATGGTGTGCGCCAGAAGAATACGATGCGATGAAAAAAGCCATGAACAATATCGACAAAGCGATTGGTGGACGCTTATTGTTCATGAATAAAAATGCAGCTCGTAGCGATCTGTAAATCAACAACCCAGTAGATAAAAAAACCGCGAAAGATCGCGGTTTTTTTGTACTCATTGAAATAAATCCGTATCCGGATTATTCCTGATGATATTGCGTGACGCGTTCTACTTCATTTTTCGAACCTAAGAACACGGCAACACGTTGGTGCAAAGCCGTCGGCTGAATGTCTAACATCCGTTGCTTACCATTCGTGGATGCACCACCCGCTTGTTCAACGATAAAGGACATAGGATTTGCTTCATACATCAATCGTAACTTACCTGCTTTGTCTGGTTCACGCTTGTCAGCAGGATACATAAATACACCACCACGATTCAAAATACGATGCACGTCAGCCACCATTGAGGCAATCCAGCGCATATTAAATTCTTTGCCACGTGGGCCTGTTGACCCCGCTAACATTTCATCTACATACTTTGTGACTGGTGGATACCAATGACGGGTATTGGATGCGTTAATAGCAAATTCTTTAGTATCTTCCGGAATTTGCATGCCACGCTGGGTCAGTACCCATGACCCCATTTCACGATCCAGCGTAAAGCAATTAACACCATTGCCTGTCGTCAGCACTAACACGGTTTGCGGGCCATACACGGCATAGCCCGCTGCAACTTGCTTGCTACCAGGCTGCAAGAAATCTTGCTCGGTTGGCGCAGCCATGCCATCAGGCGCTTTTAACACGGAAAAAATGGTACCGATAGAAACGTTTACATCAATATTACTCGAGCCATCCAATGGATCGAACAACAACATGTATTCGCCCTTAGGATAACGATTTGGAATTTGATGGATCGTTTCCATCTCTTCTGATGCCATCGCTGCCAGATGACCGCCCCACTCGTTCGCTTCCAACAGAATTTCATTGGACAAAATATCTAGTTTCTTTTGTACTTCGCCCTGGATATTTTCGCTGCCAGCAGTACCTAAGACCTCGCCAAGAGCCCCCTTACCAACGGCATGGCTGATGGTTTTACAAGCACGCGCGACGACCTCTATCAATAAACGTAACTCGGCGGGGATAGAGTTATTCAAGCGCTGCTCTTCGACCAGATACTGCGTCAGACTGACACGTTTCATACCATTCCTTTATTAAAAAATTTCATATGCTATGCCCCGCCGCTTGCATCATAACCAGCATGATGCTTGTTCTCGAACAAGCGGCGAGACCCTTATTTCTTTCTAACCTTGCGTCTTACATCAGGCAGCCAAGGCTTTACCAATGACTTCGGCAACGTCTTTTGACAGCTTCTTCGTTGCAGCGACTTTTTCTAAAGCTTGCTTCATGTGTTCTTGCAAATGCAACGGATATTTTTTCCAACGATCGAGACTACGTGCCAGACGCGCCGCCACTTGTGGATTAATTTTATTCAGAGCAATCACCAATTCTGCCCACAACGCGTAACCGCTACTGTCAGCCGCATGGAAACGAGATGGATTCGCATTGCAGAAGCTAAAGGTCAAGCTACGCGCACGGTTTGGATTACTCAAAGTAAATGCTTTGTGCTCCATCAGTTCACGAATTTTAGCAACATCAGTGGTATGCGCAGTCGCTTGCAACATGAACCATTTGTCGATGACCAGTGCTTCTTTTTTGAAATCTTTATAGAATTTCTTCAAAGATTCAGCGGCTGATTTTTGCTGCGCCGAATCGCCGTGGAAATTGGTCAACGCTGCCAATGCAGCCAGGCGGTCGGTCATGTTTTCAGCTTCATCGAATTGCGTTTTAGCGAGATCGAACGTACTTGCATCAGACCACGCTGACAAATAAGACAATGCCAGATTTTTCAGTGCACGCTTCGCCATCGATCCTGCGTCTGGTGAGTATTGACCGGGCGTCAAATTAGCTTCATAAGCATTCAACAATTCAGCACGCAAATGTTGCGTCAAGGTGGCGCGCACAAACTGGCGTGCGGTATGAATCGCTTGCGGATCAACGACGTCAAATTCTTCTGCAATCATGGCTTCTGATGGCAAAGTCAGTACTAACTCGCGGAACGATGGGTCTAAATCTGCATTCACTAACGTAGCTCGTAAGGCTTCAATGAACATGCTGTCCAATTCCAAAGTTTCACCTACTTGTACTGCTTTGGTCAATTTAACCAAACGACGTGTTGCCAATCGTTGTCCAGCTTCCCAACGATTGAACGGATCGCTATCGTGAGCGAGCAAAAGACCGAGCTCTTCATCGGAGTATTCAATATCTAAGATGACTGGTGCAGAGAAATTACGCAATAAGGATGGAACTGGTTTGGAAGTGACGCCAGTAAAAGTAAAAGTCTGGCTTGCTTCTGTCAATTCTAATATCAGGTTCGTCGCACCTGCCAATACTGGATAACCATCGCTATTGAGTGCAATATCTTTACCCTCATTGTCCAATAAGCCCATTGCTACAGGAATATGGAAAGGCAATTTCTCAGCCTGACCTGGAGTAGCCGGACAGGATTGAGTCAAAGTTAAAGTATAGGTCTGAGATTCAGCGTTGTAGGCAGATTCAGCCTTGACACGTGGCGTTCCAGATTGGCTATACCAACGTTCGAATTGCGTCAAATCACGTCCACTCGAATCGGCCATCGCAGCACGGAAATCATCGCATTCCACAGCTTGTCCATCATGGCGAGCAAAATACAAATCCATGCCTTTACGGAATCCATCGTGACCAAGCAAGGTGTAGTACATACGTACCACTTCAGATCCTTTTTCATAGATCGTCACTGTGTAAAAATTGTTGATTTCAACAAAAGAGTCAGGACGCACTGGATGTGCCATCGGCCCCGCATCCTCTGAAAACTGGACTTGTCGTAAAACGCGAACATCTTCAATACGTTTCACTGCGCGACCTGTCGTCGTACCAACTAGATCGGCTGAAAATTCCTGATCGCGGAAGACGGTCAAGCCTTCTTTTAAAGACAATTGAAACCAATCACGGCACGTGACGCGATTGCCAGTCCAGTTGTGGAAATATTCGTGTCCGACGACAGATTCAATACCGGCATAATCGACATCGGTTGCGATGCGTGAATTAGCCAATACGTATTTGGTATTGAAAATATTCAAGCCTTTGTTTTCCATCGCCCCCATATTGAAATCACTGGTTGCAACGATCATAAAACGATCTAAATCAAGTTCCAGTCCAAAACGATCTTCATCCCAACGGATGCTATTTTTGAGCGAATCCATTGCATGTTGTGTTTTATCCAGATTACCGTCCTCAACCCAGACTTGCAATAATACGGAACGACCAGATTTAAGCGTATAACTCTCCTCTTGACAGACCAATTTACCTGCGACCAGCGCAAACAAGTAAGAAGGCTTTTTGAAAGGATCTTCCCATTTCGCATAATGACGGCCGTCGCCCAGATCTCCCTCTTCAATCAGATTGCCATTGCCGAGCAAAATAGGGAATTTTTTCTTATTCGCGCGCAGCATGACAGTATATTTCGCCATCACATCTGGACGATCCGGGAACCAGGTAATTTTGCGGAAGCCTTCAGCCTCGCATTGAGTAATAAAATTACCGTTAGACGCGTACAAGCCGGATAGCGAGGTATTCTTCAAAGGGTTAATCAGTGTTTCGATTTCCAAAGTGACTTCGTCAGGCGCATTTGGAATGCGCATTACTTCACCATCGATCGTATAGGCGGATTTTTTCAAATTAACGCCATTCAAGCGCAATTGCAAAAGCTTAAGTGAGGCACCGAACAACACCAAATCCTTTTCGGCACTATCGTGGTTACGACGCATCGTAATGCGTGTAGCAACATGCGTTTCTTGCAAATCCAGATCAAAGCCCATTTCTACGGTATCAACCCAGTAGCCAGGAGCAATATAGTCTTTACGGAAAATGGTTGGTGGTGTAATCGCGATATCGTTACGCATTGGATGATGTCTTTTCAAAAGGTGAATATCACAGGACTTACGGCAAACTGTTATGAATGCGGTTTGATACCAGCAGGCCAATTTTGCGTCAATCCTATACCAAAGTCTCATGAACCTTGTTCAGACCACTATTTTACCAAGTCATCACGTCCTGAGCGTAAAACCTGCGCAAGATTGCTGATTTAAACGCTAATTTTCCACGTAAAGGGAACTTCAAGCTTGGAATTTCAATTATTGGCAAAAAAGCGGCAGTGAAATACGCCGGGAATGGATAGTTGTGCGTTGAACAACAGTCGATTACCAACATAAATCGTCGGAACTAATATGTAAATTCTTGATCAAAAAGTTACAAGCCGACATAGAGTCGGCATTAAATAGTCTTATGATAGTAGTCATTACGTGCACAATATTCTATGTTTGCGATACGTAAAATGGCGACAATGATGCCTGACTTTACACATCAACAATAAATAGCCCCACGGCGTCAGGATGTCTGCCTAAGCTTAGTCTTGTTTCAGGCTCGTTACGCTTCAGATCTACGCCAGAAGCAGCCTGAGCACTCATTTTTATAAGGAGTTGCAATGAAACGTTATTTATTCACCGCAGTTTTAGCGTTCAGCATGTTGCTGACAGGATGTGCCACCACCTATAGTAGCCAGGTGAGTGTATTCCATGAATGGCCAGAAAACAAACAAGATAAATCGTATATTTTGGAACGCCAACCGACCCAAGAGAATGATCCTGAATATAAATTTTATGAAGAGGAATTAAGAACACAACTAGGCTTGCACGGATTCAAAGAAATCACTGCTGGTGCGACACCAGCTTTAAAAATCGGCATGCAATACGCGACGACACTGAGTGAAGTGCAATTTACTGGTCCCTTGCATCCAGCCATGTACGATCCTTTCTGGGGAATGCATTTCAGAAGCCCTTACTACTATGGTCCGTATGGTCCTTATTTTGGCCGTCGTATGCTGGGACCGATCGATGCCAATGCAATCCGTTATTATCTACACCAGTTAGAAATCAATATCAGTGACTTTGGTGACAATAAAAAATTAGCCTCGATCAGAGTCAGCAGTGAACAACCTGACCCGGAAATTTCGAAGCAAATGCCTTACCTGATAGAAAGCGCACTGCAAGGTTTTCCTGGCAAAAATGGCAGTACTACCACTGTAGAACTGCCGCTGACCAATACAAAAAAATAAGAAAAGACTATGCCGGTGGGTCGCGTAAAGCTTCGACTAACGCGCGATCCACGACAGACCCAGCTGTGATGAGTACCGCGCCACCACTTCTAAGTTGCGCAATCAACTCCTCGCTAGAAATTGAAAACGAATCATGTCCTTGACGATTCGTAAAAATATAACGCGTTCGCTTTGGACTCACCCAGGCCAGTTTAAAGCGCGTAGTTACTCCTGCCGAGGTCGTAAAATCCACCCAGACACCTCGCTCCATCTGTTCTACCATTTGCACGCAATCGTCAGGAATATACACATGTTGATCTTGAGCGTGACGGTTCAAACGCTTTTCACTTGCTCTTTGCGCAATATTAACGGCAATTTCTAACTGACGCCTTGGTGATAGCTCCAAGGGAGCTCTGGCAATTGCTGCGTGTCGCTCTGCCAGTTTAGAAAAAAATAATACACGATCCGGTTCATCCCATTTGATCGCGTTTAACCACGCATTGAGTAAAGTCAGCATTGCAGGTAATTTACTGACCAACTCTTTGCGTTCTTCCGAGCTATTCTTCGGTTTCAAGCTCCAGATCAAATCATCCATTGTCCGCAGCGCATTTTCTAAGGCGTTCGGCTTTTCATCTTTAACGTTGTGCGCGATGGTCAAAATCCGAATCCATTGGTCCAACAAAAATTCCTCTAGAAATCCTGCGACTTCACCGGTTTCAACACGCATCGCCACATCATTTTCAGCAAACTCACGTGCCAACCGCATTTTTTCTTGCTTTAAAGCCAATGCAACCGGCTCTACAATAGACTGTTCGGCGCTTTGCTCTTCCTCTTTAAGAAATGCTTCGAGGTCAGCAACCACATCAGAAAATAAGTCAATTTGCTGATCAAAATCCTGTTGAACTTTTTCAACAATGCCCTCAATCATTTGGAATAACGGATCTTCGGGACTCGCATCGCCACTAAAAAAAACACTAGACTTTGCCAACGTATCGATCAAAACACGCGCCGGATGACTATCTTTAAAGAAAAAATCTTTATCCATCAACGCAACTTTTAGTGTCGGGATTTGCAACTGTCCGATTAAATTTTTAATTTCGATGGGAATGCTTGGATCGCTAAAGACATAATCAAAAATCCGGGCAAGCAATTCAATCGTATTTTGATCGATATGCGTCAGCTCACCAACCGACGCGTGCTGAGAAATCTGGCGCAAGTGCAGACGATCCGGATGCGCTTCGTCTACCACTTTCGTTCTCTGCAAGCCAGTCAGATAGTCAAAAAATTCCCGATCTATCGTGATGGTTTCTGGTTTAGCAGCAGAATTTTCTCCAATTGGCGCGTCTGACCACGTATTTTTATCGCCGAGGTACGCCCGTCCTTGCGCTAAATCGTACTCGTGATCTGCGGCGTGTGTAGAATTAATCGATACTTCTGGCTCTTTTTTCTCCACGTATTTTGCAGTAGAAAAAATATTGCGCAGTTTATTTTCGAGATATGGATCTTGTATTTCAAGATCATTAAGCCGTGTTCTCGTGAAGCGTTTTTTATCTTCGCGTTTTGCGCTCTCGATATCTGCCAAAATTCCGCGTTCAACCAACGCATCATTGAGACCGCGATACACACTGTCAAGATGTAAAAATGAATCGGGTTGCAACAAACGCAGAACCAAATTTTGCGTCTCTTTATTCGTCTCAAATTCCTGCCACGCCTGAATCACCGCAGTCACAAACAATTCTGGTCGAAATGGATTTTGTGAGACACTGATCGGTGTTCGTCGGAGAACATGACCAATCCGGATATTCAAGGCCACCAGCTGGTCTGCATTGTTGACTTCTAAGGCATTGCTAAGGTTCGTCGTCAAAACCTTGTTTTCCATCTCTTCAAAACTAACGAGTGAAATATCTTGATTTTCAGCGTGGGTTTTATTTTTAGTTCTGGTATTGACGATGCTAACTTCTTTGGTCAACACAGCATTGACTTGCGACGTCAGTATTTTATAAAAACTGGTTTGATTGCGCTTTAATAATTGGTACGCTAAAAAACTGCTTGCAGCCTCTTCAGGACGCACGGTCTGATCAGATACAACAAACAAAGCCTGCGTCAATCGCGAGGCAAATGCGTCAACTTGCGACGAAACAAGATTGGTCGCAATGGGTACCAGGCTCTGCAACAAGAGTAAGCGGCTTGAGCTGGAAAACTCACTTTTTTTCGCAGTATTTAGAGGGATGGTGTCCATGACTCGATTTTTAAAATACCCATCAACAAATTCAAAAAACCATGCTTCAATTTTTCACGCCAACGAAGAAACTAAGCAAGTCACCATACAGTGACCAGAAAAACGATCACTCACTAACTACCTAAAATCATCACAATCAACAATACCAGTACCAGTACCAGGATCATTTTCATTTTCAATTCAAAATAGTTCGCCAAATTGTTCAAATTCACCAAGGCAAAAACTATTCAACCGCCTCAAAAATAGCTTATGAGGTGTAATACGCTTCACTTGCAAATGTCACTAGGACGATAAGCATGACGGCCAGAGCCAAAACAATGAGTAGACGACCAAATTTTGGACTCGCATTAGGACCAGTTGGTAAATCGGCGTTATTTTGAGCCATTTTTTTTGCCCTAAGGAATTAATAATGTAGAACCTGTTGTTTTTCGCGCTTCAAGGTCGCGATGTGCTTGCGCTACCTCACTCAACGGATAGCGTTGACGAATGTCTATCTTCACTTTTCCACTTTCAACCATGGAAAAAAGATGCGCCGCCATCGTTTCTAAATCCTGCCGTTTAGCGGTGTAACTCATCAAGCTAGGACGAGTAATAAACAAAGAACCGCGCGACGCGAGTTCATTTAGACTGAATGCGGGCACGGGGCCGGACGCATTGCCAAAGCTGACCATCATTCCCAAAGGCGCCAGGCAATCTAATGATCCGATAAAAGTATCCTTACCAATCGAATCATACACAACTGGTACGCCTTTACCGCCGGTGATTTCTTTGACGCGCTCAACAAAATTTTCGGTATTGTAGTTAATGACATGCGTACAGCCGTGCTCCTTAGCAAGCGCCGCTTTCTCATCAGATCCTACCGTACCGATGATCGTCACGCCGATAGCGCGCGCCCATTGGCACGCTATCAGTCCTACGCCACCGGCGGCGGCGTGAAATAATATCGTTTCACCACCTTTCAAAGGAAAGGTTCTGTGAAACAGATATTGCACCGTAAGCCCTTGCAGCATCATCGCAGCAGCAGTTTCAAAAGAAATAGTTGCAGGAAGGCGAACCAGGTTGTCTGCTGGCATAATCCGCGCTTCTGAATACGCACCAATCGGCCTCCCGGCATAAGCAACGCGATCACCCACGGAAACATAAGTGACCCCATCACCAATTGCCTCTACCACGCCAGCCCCCTCCATGCCTAAACCAGCAGGTAGCTGCTGGGGATAGAGTCCAGTTCTAAAATAAACGTCGATATAGTTCAAACCGCAAGCTTTGTGTCTTACCAGTACCTCTCCTGGCCCAGGTTTTCCAAGATCAACATCTTCATAGACCATCACCTCGGGACCGCCGGTGACATGCATTCTTACTGCTTTAACCATATCAATCTCCTAAATTTTCTTTTTTGATAATAAGTACATCCCACTAATCACTAAAGTAGTACCACCTAATTGCCAGGCAGTAATTGGTTCATTCAGAAAAAAAGCACCTAAAAACAAGGTAGATACGGGACCGATCATACCCGCTTGAGAAGCAGTTGCAGCGCCAATTCTTTTGACGGCGATCATAGTCATGAACACCGGAAGCACAGTACAAAACACGGCATTGATGAGAGAAAGCCAATATACCCCTGCTGGTTGCAAGAGCATGGAAACAGGCCGTAAAACAAAGAATTGAGATATACAAGCAAAGCTCGAGACACACATCGCGTAGGACACCAAGCGCATCGATCCGACTTTAGAGACTAATTGACCCGATTGAATCAAGTAGAGCGCGTACGAGACCGCAGCACCCAACACCATCGCTGACCCCAATAAGACATTTTCGCCACCAAATTTCAAATCATGCAAAAAAACCAAGATGATGCCAGCGTAGCTGACTAACAGTGCAGCCCATTCTAGCGGAGTTACCTTTCGCTTTAAAAATGTCGCGGACATGAGCAAGACAAAAGAGGGTGTCAAAAATAAAATTAACCGTTCTAGCCCTGCCGAAATGTATTGCAGGCCTAAAAAATCTAAAAACGAAGACAGATAATAGCCAATTAAGCCTAAGACTATTAATCGCAACACATCTTTTCTGGGAAGCGGGTCATTCTTCTTCATTTGCCAAACTGCAATCCCCGCAAAGATAGGCAATGAAAATGCCATCCTGAAAGTAATTAAGGTGACCGCATCGACGTGATAACGATAAATAAGCTTCGCAACGATCGCTTTTGTAGAAAATAAAATGGCACCAGTTAAGGCAATCAGCAATCCGCCCAGATAGTGCTGACGTTGAAAAGTAGTTGATGGTAGTGAGTTCATGCCCACTATTGTAAGGCCATATTTAAAGCTACGAATTTTGATTTATCTTCGTTATAATAATAATATTTTTGTTAAAATTCTCTACAAAATACATTGTTAAATTTCTGCGAAGAAAAAAAGTAACAATCACTCACATTTTGTGTCCATAAAATCAATTAAATGTGACTTTACTTAACGATTAAGTAATAAATATTTGCTTAAACTTTGTTTTTTTAAACACCTGGGCAGATTGTTTCAGTGGCACACGACGTTACCGCCAATTGTAGAGACAAGCTTGCTCGCATTCCCGCTACCTGGAGCCACCCTACATGCACCTCTACTCACCACGCACAGATTTTTGTGACAAAAGCCTTTCTCGTCCGACATTGGCAAACAAAGAACAACCGGCACCATCGATTCGGCTCACACCGACATCGGTCGCTAAAGAAGAAAATGAAATACAGCGTATTTTTCAGCGCTTATTAAAAAGCAATACAATCGTCAATTCCAACTCGATATAAGCACGATTTATAAGCACGATTTATAAGCCCGATTCATAAGCCCTGTTTAGAAGCCCGATTCATAAGCCCTATTCATAAGCCCTTTTGACGATCATTCCGCCAAGCGCGTGATTGATATCCCTCGCACCCAGATTTATTCGCCATCTGTTCTGGTGCCCTCAGATAAATGCTTGCTTTTATACTATTTGTAGCGAGCAGAGCCGGGCATGTAAATCTACTGCAATCGATTTCAAGAATTTCTGCAGTACCAATATGGTAAAATGCCGCTCTTCAATATCAAACTAAGCCAGGCAAAACTGCCACCCTAAGGGAGCATTGTTGCCGATTCAGGAAAGAGCGATCATGGCAGGACATAGTAAATGGGCCAATATTAAGCATAAAAAAGCAGCGACTGATGCAAAACGCGGCAAAATTTGGACCCGTCTGATTAAAGAAATTACCGTCGCAGCCCGAATGGGCGGCGAAGATGTTGACTCCAATCCGCGCTTGCGTCTCGCCGTTGATAAGGCAGCAGATGCCAACATGCCAAAAGAAAACGTTACCCGCGCAATTCAGCGTGGCGCCGGTACGTTGGAGGGAGCAAATTACGAAGAAGTCCGCTATGAAGGCTATGGTATCGGCGGCGCTGCCCTGATCGTTGATTGCATGACTGATAATCGCGTACGCACTGTGGCTGAAGTGCGCCATGCATTCAATAAATACGGCGGCAACATGGGCACAGAAGGTTCCGTGGCATTCATGTTTAAGCATTGCGGTCAAATGTTGTTTGCTCCCGGCACTAACGAAGACGCCTTAATGGAAGCGGCCTTGGAGGCTGGTGCTGACGATGTGATTACGGACGACGAAGGTGGCATCGAAGTTTTATGCGCACCATTCAGCTTGTCAGATATTCGCAGTGCGTTAGAGGCGGCAGGCTTCAAACCAGAAGTTGCTGAAGTATTAATGAAACCAGACGCCGAAACCGTCTTCACTGGTGAAGACGCAATTAAAATGCAAAAATTGCTCGACGCGCTGGAAAATCTGGACGACGTACAAGAAATTTATACCAACGCCATCGTAGAAGAATAATATGAAAATTCTCGTTGTCGGCTCGGGCGGCCGTGAACATGCACTTGCCTGGAAATTAGCACAATCCGAACGCGTACAAACTATTTTTGTCGCACCAGGAAATGGCGGAACAGCCACCGATATTCGACTCAAAAATGTCAATATTACTGATCCGTCCGCTCTCGCTGACTTTGTTGAGCAAGAACATATTGGATTGACTGTCGTTGGCCCGGAAGTTCCTTTGGCAGCTGGCATTGTCAATATTTTCCGTGATCGCGGACTGAAAATTTTCGGCCCGACCAAAGAAGCAGCGCAATTGGAAAGCTCTAAAGATTTTGCTAAAGCTTTCATGAAAAAGCATGCAATTCCGACGGCAGAATACCAAACTTTTTCCGATTTACAAGCAGCACATGATTACATCGCTGTTAAAGGTGCGCCGATTGTCATTAAGGCCGATGGCTTAGCAGCAGGCAAAGGTGTCGTCGTCGCAATGACCTTGGAAGAAGCACATCAGGCCGTCGACATGATGCTTTCTGATAACAAACTTGGCGATGCCGGTGCACGCGTTGTCATCGAAGAATTTCTGGTTGGAGAAGAAGCGAGCTTTATCGTGATGGTGGATGGTAAAAATATTTTGCCATTAGCGACAAGTCAAGATCACAAACGTCTGCTCGATCATGACGAAGGCCCAAATACAGGCGGCATGGGCGCTTACTCCCCGGCACCGATCGTCACACCGCAATTGCACGCACGAGTTATGCGCGAAATCATCGATCCGACAGTGCAAGGAATGGCGAAAGACGGTATCGTCTTCACAGGTTTCTTGTATGCCGGATTAATGATTGATGAACATGGCAATCCGAAAACTCTGGAATTCAATTGTCGCATGGGCGATCCTGAAACGCAGCCTATCATGGCACGATTGAAAACAGATTTATTGCATGTGATGGAACATGCAGTCAATGGAACGCTCGATACCGTTGAGCTCGAATGGGATCGACGAACAGCAATGGGCGTCGTGATGGCTGCAGCAGGTTATCCAGATGCGCCACGCAAGGGTGATAAAATCACTGGCATTCCTGCGGAAACAACTGACAGCGTAACTTTCCATGCTGGCACAGTCTTGAACGAAAAAACCTTGCTGTCCAATGGCGGTCGTGTTTTATGTGTCGTCGGCTTAGGTGACACGGTCAAATTGGCACAAAAACATGCTTATGATGTGGTTGAAAAAATTCACTTTGATGGCGCGCAATACCGCCACGACATTGGCTGGCGTGCACTTAACCGAAAGCACTAGGGTTTAACATTAATGGGCGTAATCGCTCAAGTCCTGTAAAATCAAATATAGGGCTGGACACTGTCTAGCCCGTCTTGCTTTTTAAAGAAGGCAACTGAATGACCGATACACAAGCTGTTAAGACTTACTTTTTATCACTACAGGCAAACATTGTGGCCGCACTTGAAGAAGTCGACGGCAAGCAATTTTTGACAGATAGCTGGGATCGCCCTGAAGGCGGTGGTGGAATTTCTCGCGTTATTGAAGAAGGCAATGTCTTTGAACGCGGTGGCGTTAATTTTTCTCATGTGATGGGCAGCAATTTGCCCCCTTCCGCAGCGGCCAGCCGCCCTGAGTTAGCCGGGAGAAAATGGGAAGCAATGGGCGTATCGCTGGTGTTGCACCCGCGCAACCCATATGCGCCAACGGTGCACATGAATGTCCGCTTTTTTATTACGCATGCCGAAGGACAAGAGCCAGTTTGGTGGTTTGGTGGCGGCATGGATTTAACGCCCTATTATGGCTTTGAAGAGGATGCCAGACATTTTCACCAAACCTGCAAACAGGCGGTATCGCCATTTGGCGCTGACTTACATCCGCGTTTTAAAAAATGGTGTGATGAGTATTTTTATCTCAAACATCGTAAAGAAGCACGCGGTGTTGGTGGTATTTTTTATGACGATTTTAATGAACTCGATTTTGCGACGAGCTTTGCCATGACGAAAGCTGTTGGCGACGCATTTGTTCCCGCATATCGACCAATTCTTGAAAAGCGCCATACACTAGTCTATGGTGAACAAGAACGTGACTTCCAGGCTTATCGGCGTGGACGTTACGTAGAATTCAATTTAGTGTTTGATCGTGGAACCCATTTCGGCCTGCAATCTGGAGGGCGGACTGAATCCATATTGATGTCCATGCCACCGATTGTGAAATGGCGCTACAACTGGACACCAGTGGCTGACAGCCCGGAAGCAAAACTAGCAACCGATTTTCTGGCGCACAGGGAATGGGTTTAAAGACAAGTAAATCGCGATGTGTGCTCGTGCTCGGAGGCAGTTTTGATCCGGTGCACATAGGACACGTTGCATTAGCGAGCAGCCTGACTCGCCAACTCCAGCCAGATGAGTTACGACTCATTCCTGCTGGACAACCTTGGCAAAAATCCGCTCTGACGGCTACATCAGAGCAAAGAGTCAGCATGCTGAAACTGGCTTTTGAAGGCTGGACCGACTGCCCACTGATTATTGATGAGCAAGAAATCCAGCGCGCAGAACGACAGCAGAGCAGTTACACCATTGATACGCTCAGACACTTGCGTGCAGAACTTGGAACAGAAACATCGCTGATTTTTGCGATGGGTGCAGACCAATTGTTGAATTTGCACACCTGGTATCAATGGCGTGACTTATTCGAGGTAGCCAATTTATGCGTTGCGGCACGTCCCGGATATAGTTTGAATATAAGGTCACAAGAAGTTGCTAAAGAATGGCAAGCACGCTTAATGGGGACGCAAGAATTACGTCGTCAAACTCATGGTGGTACTGCCATCGAACCCGACTTAGCAATTGATGTGTCCGCAACCCAACTGCGCACCGAATTAAAACAGCATAACCCGACAATGAGATTGCTAGTCCCACACAAGGTGCTAGACTACATACAACAACATTCAATTTACTGAAAATATGGATATTAAAAAATTACAAACCCTGGTCGTTGATGCACTTGAAGACGTCAAGGGTCAAGAAATTCAATTATTCGACACAACCCATCTAACCAGCTTATTTGACCGCGTCTTGGTTGCTTCTGGTACGTCCAACCGTCAAACCAAAGCATTGGCTGCATCAGTGCGTGATAAAGTCAAAGAAAATGGCGGTACAGTCGTCAGTGTTGAAGGCGAAACCACTGGCGAATGGGTACTGGTCGATTTGGGAGACATGGTAGTTCACATCATGCAACCAGCAATCCGCGCTTACTATCGACTTGAAGAGTTGTGGGGCGATAAGCCAATCAAACTCGGCGCTGAAAAACGTACCGCTAAGCGCACTGCGCCAGAAGCACCAAGTGCAGATACAGAAAAGCCAAAACGTGCACCACGCAAGACTACTGGCAAAGCGGCGCCATTAGAAGTAACACATGACATGATGGCGATCCAAACGACACTGGATGATGAAAAGAAACCAGCTCGCAAGCCTCGTACAACAAAAACAGTTGATGGCGACGCCAAACCAGCACGCAAACCAGCCGCCCGCAAAGCGGCTGATGGTAGCGCAGTTAAACCAGCAAAAATACCAACTGGTGGACGCGTAAAAGTAGCAGCAACCAAAACGGCCGTCGCTTCAGCGAAACAAGCCGCAGCAAAACGTCCGGCACGTAAAAAAGTAGCAGAGTAAGGTATGCTCGATGAGCATAACTTCAGTAAAAATTAAGTAAAAATTAAGTAAAACTCGTACAAATGGCTGCCTGGTGCAGCCATTTGCACGAGTAGTAAACACACGCAGAATAGGCTGACACTTATCCATCTGCCTTTTTGTGTTATTACCTCAAGCATTTAAAGCACTTAAACAAGGCCATGCAACTCATTATCGCTGCTGTAGGGCATAAAATGCCGGAATGGATAGAAACTGCATTTCAGGAATACGCAAAACGTATGCCGCCAGAAATTCGTATCCATCTCAAAGAAATTAAACCCATAGAACGTTCTGGTAGCAAAACCGCAGAAACCGTGATGGCGCTGGAACGCGCTAAAATTGAAGCCGTCATCCCCAAAAATGCGCGTGTCATTGCGTTAGATGAGCGTGGCAAAGACTGGACTAGCGTTGCATTGTCGCAAAATTTAAGCCACTGGCAACAGGATGGGCGCGACGTTGTGTTCGTCATTGGTGGTGCAGACGGCTTGGATGCAGGGTTTAAAGCCAATGCAGACGGGCTTATCCGGATCTCGAGTCTCACTTTGCCTCATGGTATGGTACGGGTCATCCTCGCTGAACAGCTATATCGTGCCTGGACAATTACACAAAATCATCCGTATCATCGGGTATAAATTCATCAACAATCGTCTGTATGCACCACGAAAATAAAATCTATCTGGCGTCAAAAAGCCCTCGTCGTCGCGAATTGCTCCACCAGGTTGGGATAGAGTTTGATTTACTCTTACTGCGAGATGCAGCACCACGTGGCCCCGATGTTTCGGAACTTGTGCTGCCCAATGAGCTACCCTACGATTACGTCAGCCGTGTAACTCAGGAAAAAGCGGCCATGGCATGGAAAGTGATGCAGATGCGCAAATTAATTCCGCGCCCGATCTTAGCAGCGGACACGACCGTCGTCATCGACCAAAAAATCCTCGGTAAGCCTGCGAATCAACAAGAAGCCATGCAAATGCTCAGTCAACTCGCGGGTAGGACCCATCTTGTACTCACGAGTCTCGCAGTTCAACACGCAGAGGGTCTGGTATCAGTCACCCACACCTCTGAAGTCAGCTTCGCGGCGCTGACGCAGGCACAGATACAAAGCTATTGCGAAACCACCGAACCCTACGATAAAGCCGGTGGATATGGTATTCAAGGTAGGGCGGCGCGCTTTATTTCCAACATCAATGGCAGTTATTCTGGCATCATGGGATTACCGTTATTTGAGACTTGCAAAGTGTTACGTCAGTCTGGAATTTTTATCCCTTAATTTCTGAATTTCATGAGCGAAAACCTCCTCATCAACATCACACCGCAAGAAACCCGCGTGGCCCTGATTTTTCAAGGCGCGGTACAAGAGTTACACATTGAACGTACCTTATCGCGTGGTTTAGTGGGCAATATTTATCTGGGCAAAGTCGTCCGCGTTCTACCCGGCATGCAATCGGCGTTTATCGATATCGGTCTGGAACGCGCTGCATTCCTGCATATTGCCGATATCTGGGACGCCCGCGCTCCAGAAGGAAATGCAACGACCCCGCTGACCCCTATCGAAAAACTGCTGTACGATGGACAGGCGGTGACGGTGCAGGTCATCAAAGATCCCATCGGCACCAAAGGTGCGCGACTTTCTACGCAGATTTCAATTGCCGGACGGATGCTGGTGTATCTTCCACAAGATTCACACATCGGGATTTCTCAAAAAATCGAGAACGAACAAGAACGTGAAGCACTACGCAACAAAGTCCAAAGCCTGCAACAACCCGACGAAAAAGGTGGTTTCATCGTTCGCACCATGGCAGAGGACGCCTCTGACGAAGATCTGAAAGCCGACGTCGATTATCTACGCCGCACCTGGTCAACGATTACGCAACTAGCCAAAACGCAGCCACCCACCACCCTGCTCTATCAGGATCTAAACCTGGCGCAACGTGTGCTCCGTGATTTTGTGAATGAAGAAACCGACAGCATCCAGGTCGATTCTCGCGAAAATTTCTTGATGTTACAAGAGTTTGCGACGCGATATATGCCTTCGGTGATTCCGAAGCTGCAGCACTACACCGGCGAGCGTCCCCTATTTGATCTCTACGGTGTCGAAGAAGAAATCGAACGCGCGTTGGGACGCCGGGTAGATCTTAAATCTGGCGGCTATCTGATCATCGATCAGACAGAAGCGATGACGACAATCGACGTCAATACCGGCAGTTTTGTTGCTGGACGCAATTTTGATGACACGATCTTCAAAACCAATCTGGAAGCTGCACACGCCATTGCTCGTCAGCTGCGCTTACGTAATCTGGGCGGCATCATCATTCTCGATATTATCGATATGGAGAATGTAGAACATCAGGAAGCAGTATTGGCAGAATTAAATAAAGCCCTATCCCGCGATCGAACCAAATTATCGGTCTCCGGTTTCTCCGCCCTGGGTCTGGTTGAAGTCACGCGGAAACGTACACGTGAATCGCTGGCACACATCTTGTGCGAAACCTGCCCTGCCTGCTCTGGTAAAGGACAAGTCAAAACTGCACGAACGATTTGCTATGAAATTTTGCGTGAGCTTTTACGTGAAGCAAAACAATTCAACCCCCGTGAATTCCGTATCATGGCCTCACAAATTGTGGTTGATATGTTTCTCGAAGAAGAATCGCAGCATTTAACCATGCTGGGTGATTTCATCGGCAAACCAATTTCTTTGCAAGTCGAAACTGTGTTTCATCAAGAGCAATATGACATTATTTTAATGTAAGCCAACATTATTTTATTGTCATTTTAATATAATCGCTCGCCAACTAAGCTCATCCCTACCCTTCTTCCGCTTGCGGGAGAAGGATTCAAGTCGTATTACTTGAAATTATCGAAATTATCGAATTTATCGAATTTAAATTCGTAAAACGAATACAACCCGCCAACATTGACACAAATGAACTGACGTAAAATTTATATAAATCCACTCAAATTGATACAGATCCAAACGATTTGGACGAGTCTTCGCTATAATGACAGCATGAGAAAATTTTTAAATGTTCGGCAGTGGCAGATCTGGATCGCATGTTGTGCGATCCTGCTGAATGCGCTGGCGCCATCGATTTCTCAAGCAGTTGAAATGATGAGTACAAAGTCTGGGTTTTCAGGCTTTGCAGAAATTTGTACGACTCAAGGGTCAAAGCTCTTATCTGAGACTACTTTGCCACCTTCGTTAGAAAAATTTCAAGCCACTAAAGATCCTATACAGTCAGTGCTGCATCATATGCAACATTGTCAATGCTGTGTTACTCATGCAGGTAGTTTTGCATTGCCACAGCCGGACAGCATCCAGGTTATCGTGTTTGAAGGTCATGATGCCTACCCTTCTCTGTTTTATCATTCCCCATCACCATTATTCTCCTGGGCCACAGCTCACGCTCGCGCGCCTCCAGCGGCTGTCTGAGTTATCAGCAAATATAATCTGCAAGTAACAGATTACCAGACAGTAGAATCTCGCCGTTTCACTAAAATTCATAGCGCAGTTCAATTGAACGTAGTGACCCTCTGAATCGTTTTTCAGAAGCACTAAAATTCGTCTGACCACGCTTGATCATTTGTAACGGCTTTTGTACCAGCAAGCATTGACCAATTCAGGACAGTTTTTTCAGTTCGGTCATGCAACAAAAGCAGAACATGGAACAAAAACGACGCACCACATTGGCAATGCTAACTTTGTCAGGCATTTTTAGCCTGCCGTTAAGCGCATGCAAACCTCACTCTATAGCCTTTAATGGCATTGACATTACGGGCGCTGACTATGGCAACGACTTTCATCTGACAGGACATGATGGTAAGGCATATACCCTCAGTCAATTCAAAGGTAAATTCGTCTTGCTGTTTTTTGGCTACAAACAATGTCAGGATATTTGTCCTACCGCACTCACTCGCGCTTTGGCTATTCGCCAACAGCTCGGTGCAGATCGCAACAAGCTGCAAGTACTGTTTATCACCTTAGATCCTGAACGTGATACGCAACCACTACTTGCAGAGTACATGCGTGCTTTCGATCCAGAGTTTCTTGGTTTATATGGCAGTGTGCAACAAACGATCGAAGTCGCTAAAGCTTTTCGGATATTTTTTAAAAAGGTCTCTAATGGTGATTCCTACAGTATGGATCACACCGCAATCACTTACGTCTACGACAGTGGCAACCAACTACGTCTTGCATTAAAACATGAACAAAGCGCAGAGCAATGCGCCGCCGACTTACGTGCATTAATTCAATCTCAATCAATCTAAGGAATTTTCCATGAAAATCGTCCATCAATTTTTATTCAGCAGCTTATTAGTCATCACTACTTTCTCTGCACAAGCGCAAGTGAAAGTCTCTGACGCGTGGGTCAGAGCAACAGTCGCACAACAAAAAGCCACCGGCGCATTTATGCAATTAAATTCGCCGCAGGATACACGCTTAATCGAAATCCAAACAACCTCCGCGTCTATGGCCGAATTACATCAGATGGAAATGGTCGATAACGTCATGAAAATGCGTGAAGTCAATGGACTGGACCTCACAGCCAATAAGACCGTGGAATTAAAACCAGGTGGATATCATGTGATGCTCATGGGTTTAAACGCCCAGGCTAAAGTTGGCGATGTGATTCCATTAACGTTGATTTTTGAAAACAAGAACAAGAAGCGTGAAACAGTCCATGTCAATGCCGTTGTAAAGCCGCTGACCCAAAGCGCAACGCCTGACCATCAACACTAATCCTTACGACTTCATTCATCGTTTCTAGTTTCTAGTTTCTAGTTTCTAGTTCCTATATTAAAAGGTTTGACCATGAAATTTTCAGTCTTTACAAAACAATTAACGGTCGGTATTGCTGTTGTATTTGTCGCTCAGCTCGCCTTTGCACACATTACCTTAGATCAACCATCCGCGACGGCAGGCTCGTATCAAAAATTGACTTTTAAGGTAGGACACGGCTGTGACGGCAGTTCGACGAATTTGATCAGAGTCAGCATTCCAGAAAACGTCAGCGGTGCGAAACCTATGCCCAAAGCGGGCTGGCAGCTATCAACAAAAATCGAAACTTTATCAACGCCATATACATCGCATGGAAAAACCATTAGTAGTGATGTACGTGAAATTGTCTGGTCGGGTGGCACATTACCAGATGCCTATTACGATGAGTTTTCAATGCATGTCAAGTTACCAGATTCGGCAGGAAAACTGTATTTCAAAGTCACGCAACAATGTGAAAAAGGAAGTATCGAATGGGTACAAATTCCGCAAGAAGGGCAAAGTAAAAATGCATTGAAATTCCCCGCGCCCGGAATGGATATCCTGCCAATCAGCGATCACGAACACATGCATCAGCATTAATCTGACTTAAGTAACTACGAATCAGGTTCAAGTCTTAGAACTTGATTCTTTATTTTCTAAGTATTTTTTGAAAAATGAAAACGACTATGAACATCAAAAAAGTCAGCCTGTTGGCAATGAGTATTACCCTTTTATTTCCTGCATTAGCCCACGCGTGCGCAAGTTGCGGTTGTACGTTAAGTTCCGATTGGGATGGTTTAAGTACTACTGGACCGGCAGGATTCAAACTAGATATCAGAGTTGATTATTTAAATCAAAATCAACTGCGCTCTGGTACCAGTACAATCAACCCGAATATCGCCAGCCAGTTAGTGAACAGCGCGGGTTCACAAGAAGTAGAAAAATTTACGAAAAACAATTATGTCACCGTTGGCCTCGATTACAGCAGCGGCGGCAACTGGGGTGTCAATCTGGTTGTGCCGTACATCAATCGTAGTCACAGCACATTAGGAACGGCGTCTGATGGGACAACGCCAGGTGATGGTGGCGGACAATATGATTCAAAAACGTCGAGCATAGGTGATGTCAAAGTCATAGGTCGTTATCTTGGTTTTACAGAAGACCATCAATTCGGCGTACTCTTCGGCGCAAAATTGCCAACCGGCAGTCATACTCTGACTGGCATCTCAACCGACCCAACTAGCCCTGGCGTCGCTACGATAGACCGTGGATTGGAACCAGGAACAGGTACGACGGATCTGATTTTGGGCATGTTTTATGCAGACAGTTTTAATGAAGATTGGGCGTATTTTACACAGGCCATCGTACAAACGGCACTGACGACAAGTGACCAATATAAGCCAGGCACGGGAATCAATCTCAATGCAGGTTTGCGCTATAACGGCTTTGAAAGTTTTAAGCCGATGCTGCAATTGAATGCCAAATATGTGCAACATGATACCGGCGCGAATGCCGATACCAATAGCACTGGCGGCACGTTGATTTATGCCAGCCCGGGAGTGATTGCGACGGTCACAGATAAAATTTCTTTATATACCTTTATCCAAGTACCGGTTTATCAAAACGTACGGGGCGTGCAGTTAGCGCCACGTTATACGGCTTCCGCTGGTGTCAAGGTTTCGTTCTGACAATACAGCGTTGACATAATGAAGCAATCGTTAGCTTCGTCATCTCAACGCTCAATGTAAAGATTGAACTTTGTTCTCTTAGTTAATACATCAGAGTCGATATCCCATGCGCTGCAATGCATTTTTACGTCGTTTAACCATCAGTATCGCCATTCTGGCCATGCTGATGTTGACACTTGCGCCAGCGATTTCTAATGCAATACTCACCGAAAAAAACCAAAGCTGGAAGACAATCTGCAGCACCAGCGACACTTTAACAACTGCCAATCAGCGTAGTCAACAGGGCACTGATTATCCTGAGAAACCCCATTGGCATTTCGCTCATTGTCAATATTGCTTTAGCCATGCTGGCACATTTATTTTGCCAGTTTCAGCAATAGTCTTCCCTCTTCGTCTACCTGAAAGTTTTCATTACCCGCCAGCGTTCTATCAATCTTCATCGCCGCTTTTCATTTGGTTCACCCCTCAACCTCGTGCACCGCCACGTGTGCACGCCGCTTAAACGTTAGCAATTGCAATATTTGCTGAGCGATGTCGTCAATCGTAAATCTTCACAGCTAACGCTTTCACCCATTCCTTATTGTTTATCCGACCATCTCGCGCCAATACAGCGATTCGAGATGATGAAAACTTGTGCGCATTTCTACGTTTGATCTGCCTTTGAATTAAATTATGAAAAAATCTAGCCAAAAATTTCTGGTCACCACAGAACATGTATCTTCAAAAAAATCTATCGCCATGCGGCCGACATTACGCCCTCTGGTCAGCGCTATCATGGCCTGCCTTGCAACCACTGCGATGGCGCAAATATGGATCGTGCAGAACCTGATACGCATACGGTTATCGTTAGCGGCAGTCCAAATCCTGCAAGTGCAAATACATCGCCAGCAACGATAGAAACTGTTACATCAAAACAACTGAGTGATACGACCAATGTTATTAATGTTGAAGACACCTTAAAATATTTCCCTAGCATACTTGTTCGCAAGCGCTTCAACGGTGATACACAAGAACCCGTCACGTCACGTACGACGGGGCTCAACGCGAGCGCTCGTACCTTGATTTTCGCTGATGGCGTAATGCTCTCGAGCTTGGTGAATAACAACAACGGCAACGGATCACCGCAATGGTTCATGGTATCGCCTGAGGAGATCGACAGTATCGATGTCATGTATGGACCGTTTTCAGCGGCATACGCCGGTAATTCGTACGGTGCTGTCATTCAACTCAATACTCGCATGCCGCAACAGTTTGAAGCGACAGCAAAAATAAATGTATCCAATCAAAATTTTGATTTATACGGTACAAGCCAAAGCTATAAATCAGGCGCTTTGAACGCAACCATCGGCGATCGCCATGGTGCTTTTTCCTGGTTTATCAGTGCAAACCACCTCGATAGTTTTAGTCAGCCAATTACTTTTGGCACCGTCGCTCAGTCAAGTAAAACCGCAACCACTGGCCTACCAGTGATCAACGGTTCGACTGCTGATTTCAACCGGACTGGCGGCGCAATCCAAGTTATCAGCGCTGGCAATCTTAATCACACAATCCAAGATACCGCCAAAGTGAAATTGGCCTATGACTTTAGCCAACAAACCAGCCTCAGTTATATGCTTGGTTATTGGAAAAATTCTGCGAGCGCGCAAGCTTCAACCTATTTAAGCGACATCACTGGTGCACCTTATTACGGTGCTGCAAGTGGCAACGTGAATATCGGCGGATATTCATATAGCGCCGCGACACTTGGTGGCCAGTTCGCTAGTAGTAATACGCAACAAGAACACTGGATGCAAAGCTTATCGCTCGATAGCAAAAATAATGGTGCCTGGGATTGGAATGCCGTATTGAGCAATGTTAATTACGCGACCGATCTGACACGATCATCCACTGGACTTTATCCTACGGCCTTAACCTCCGGCGCGGGTCGCATCGGCGATGCGAGCGGAACAGGTTGGACAACAATTGATGCAAAAGCCACCTACCGACCAGGATCGGGGCCGGTCGCACATACAGTGAGTTTTGGTGTCCATGCCGATCAATTCAAACTCATTAGTCCAACCTACAACACTAGCGATTGGCTGAATGGTGGTGAGGGCGCTTTATATACTAATTCAATCGGAAAAACAAAAACGGAAGCGTTGTGGCTACAAGATGAATGGCGCGTAAGTCCTTCATTATTAGCAACGCTCGGTGGCCGCTACGAGCAATGGAAAGTATTCGATGGTTATAACTACTCTTTATCAGGCAGCGGTACTGGATTCCCTGTTCATCAACCGACCGTCACACACAATGGATTCTCGCCCAAGGCAACCATCGCATGGAAGGCGTCTGAGTTGTGGAAAGTCTCAGAGTCACTTGGTCGCGCATTACGCTTTCCTACGGTTGGCGAACTGTACCAAAATATTCAAACAGGTACGACATACACCCAAGCTAATCCCTATCTGAAGCCAGAAGATGTCACTTCTACCGAACTCGCGATCGAACGCAAAACGAAAGAAAGCCGCGTTCGTATTTCCTTGTTTGGTGAGTTGGTATCGAATGCGCTAATTTCCCAGACGGCGACTATTTCCGGTTATCCGACGCCAGTTTCCTTCACACAAAACGTCGACAAAACACGTCAACGTGGGATAGAGCTGGTTATGGAAAAAGACAATGCTTTTATCAATGGTCTCGAACTCTCTGGAAGCGTGACTTTTGTTGACGCTGTCATTTTGGCGAATAGTTCGTACGTACCCACAATCGCAGGTGCAACATCCGTTGGGAAACATACGCCATACGTTCCAGACTGGCGCTCAACGTTAATCGCGACTTACCGTCCGGATGCGCATTGGGCATTTACTCTGGCTGGCCGTTATACCGGACGCCAGTACGCAACGGTAGACAATATGGATATTAATCCAGCCACTTACCAAGGCTTCCAAAGCTTCTTTGTTGCTGATTTACGAGTTCATTATCAGGTTAATCGCCAATGGAGTATTTCAGCAGGTATCGATAATCTCAACAATGAAAAATATTATCTGTATCACCCCTTCACACAACGAACCTCATATGCGGAGCTGAAATATAGCTATTGAACTGACAATTGCGATTAAATAAGTGGCGAATTCTAGGATGAAGTGCAATTTATGAACGGTACCGGTTAATGAGGGCAAGATGCGATAGCATTTGTGCCTTTTTGACCGGCCAGTCGAAATTGCATAATGAACTACACACATCTCACCCAA
>NZ_JBMPPH010000051.1:0-22795 GCF_049340285.1 Undibacterium sp. SXout20W
GCTGGTCTGGTGCGACGCGGGATTGGAAATTGAAGGACGAGGTCTGGCTGAATCCGAAACGAAATCAGGCAGAGGAACTAATGCTAGCAGCATGACTTGACGCGACATCTTTGTTGACAACTACCGTAATTCTATCTACCATTTTATAAAATACTTTTAATGGCACATGTTTTAACCTCGATCCCTTTACTCCACGGATCAACCCCCATTTTTTATTATTCTGTGCAAATTTGGTTTGAAGTTCAACCAAATAGTCAGGATTAATTTTTTCTGAATTCAAGGACCAAGTTTTTTTCTCACAAATTCCATAACGATTTTTATATTTTTTTACAGACTCAACTTCAGTAGAAACAAAAAAATGCAGGTGCGGAGTTTTCTCATCAAGGTGCAGGACAGCCAATTTTAATTGATCGCCAAACTCATTTTTCATAAATTTAATTTGATCGCTTGCCCAATTATTTATTTCAACCTCAGATTTATTTTTAAAAAATTCTGGCGATGCTGTCGCAACATATTCAAAAGCCAAAGTATTATTTTGTTTTTCTTTTACACCCAAACTCAAATAATGCTCAGTTAGTTTTTTCTGAAAACTGCTGGCATCATTTTGATCAATTCCTAACGGATTGAACAAAATTTTATTGAGGTGGCTACGCCCAGAATCAATATTACTTTGATTCCTTAGCCTCAAATTATGCTCACTTGCTTGGGTAATGTGAGATCTGTTTTTCAGTTTTTTTGTTCTTAATATTGCATACATGTATTCAGGTTTTTGTTGTTGTTTTTTTATCTCCCTGTAATAAGCGTAGCGTAAAATTTGACGCAGTCAACGGCAAAACCTTTGAGATAACTTTTAGTTATCGTCACCTACTATTGCAACCTAGCGAGCTAGGTTGCGTAGGCTCTACGAGGTAAGCAAAAAACACATCAAAAACAACAACAAAACCTTAAGGGCCATACCCTTAAAATCCCGTTCCGAATAAAAAAATCCAGCTCAAGGCTGGATAATTTTTTAATCGGTCTGAAAATATTATTTCATTAGGATTGACTTTTCATTGTTAATTTTTTATGTTTTTTTTCAAAAGGAGCAACAATGAAAAAAAATTTTTTAGACTTTATGATATTTTTTTGGGGAGCATGTCTTGGCACAATATTTGCACTTGAATTGCTAAAATATTTACATTTCAAGTTGTAGAAAATTTAATTAATCCCAGACTTGAGATTAAGAAAATAACCATACCAATGATACAAACCACGCCAAATAATTTTAACCACCAAGGAAATCCATTTTTCATTTTAACTTCCATTAATTAAATTTCAAAAATGGTTTTACCATCAACAATAATTTAAGTTGCTGTTGATTTACAATCTCAGCTAACCGGTCCACACTAAATTTATTTGAATAGGTTGCCACATTAACCGATTCAATTTCATGTCCAAAAAATTGGCAACGGGGTTCATACGGAACCTCATTTTTCATAAAATAATCATTCAAAAATTTTCTTAAAGAATGAAAAACTAACTTGCCACGATTAATTTTTAATTCAGATAAGTGACGAGCAAATTTTTTACCGACTGCATTACCTGATCCTTTTCCATTCCGATCAACATACCTAAAAATAAAATTTTCTTTGCCATCAATAAATTTTTTAAAGTCATCATCAAACAATTGATTGGGCAATGGCACTTCTCTTTTTCCTGCCGAAGTCTTCGAATCACGAATAATAATCATCGGATTATTATTTTCTGAAACCTGAAATTGTGATTTGGTTAGTGAAGTTATTTCCGAAATTCTGCAACCAGTAATTAAACCCAATAACAAAACATAGTAATAATCTGGGTCAGATTTTTTTTGTTCCCTGTAATACTCACTGGTAAAAATTTGTTTAATTTCTTCAGGTTCAAAAATCAAATACCCATCAGATAATTTTTGACGTTTGGTCAGTAATGACATATTTTCAGCAGGATTTTTCTGATTCAAGAGATACCCCTGTTTAATCGCAAAATTTAATAAAGCTTTAATGTATCCAATTTTTCCATCAATGGTTCTAGGAACATTACCTTTATTTGCCAAAAATTCTTGGAATCGGGTTATATCTCCAACCTGAATTTCAGAAATATAACATTTCAATTTAAAAAATGTTTCAAATTCCTTAACAGTATTTTTATGAGCTAATACTGTTGCAGGTTTCACTTTTTTCAATAAAAAATATTTATCTAACAATTCCAACAGAGTGAGTGACTTCGTAGAAGTGGCCCTGTCCAGGGAGCTTTCTTTTAATATAGGTTGTTGCTTTTGACTTTGGGTTTCACGCATTAGAGCTAAGGTTTCTAATAATCGTTGATGATCATCAGGACCATCAGACTTGGCAATACCTCTAGAAATATCCAGTTCGTATTTTTTTATATTATTAATATCAATACTCATCTGAATGCTTTCAAGTAATCTGGAAGCTCTTATGATAGCAATTTGACGATCTGCTGTATGCAGTGATCGTTTAAATTGTTTACCGTGGATACGGGTATGAAAATAGTAGGAAGAATTACGAAGATAAACTGGCAAATTGAGCATGGTTGCTACCAAATTTGCTACCAGCCCAAAAAGGAAAAAGTCTTATAACTCATTGAATTATAAGACCTTTTTTGTATTGGCGGAGTGGACGGGGCTCGAACCCGCGACCCCCGGCGTGACAGGCCGGTATTCTAACCAACTGAACTACCACTCCTAAATACAACGATGTTTAATTTTGGTGGGCGCTGAGAGGCTCGAACTCCCGACCTAAGCCTTGTAAGGGCTCCGCTCTACCAACTGAGCTAAGCGCCCGCACCTACATTAAACCCGCGCTGCTAGTCACCGCAGCGCGAAAGAGCATTAGTTTACAGCATCTTTCAACGCTTTGCCAGGTTTAAATTTAGGAACCTTGGCAGATTTGATTTTTATTGCCTCACCGGTACGTGGATTACGACCGGTTCTTGCTGCACGTTTGCCAACAGAGAAGGTACCAAAACCGACCAAAGTAACTGTTCCGTTTTTCTTCAAGGTTGTTTTTACCGCACCGATCAAAGCGTCCAGGGCGCGGGACGAAGCCGCTTTAGAAATGTCCGCTGTTTTCGCAATATGATCGATCAACTCAGTTTTATTCACTTAAAGCTCCCTCACAAAAATTTGAATTCGCGACGATGTGTTCGATTATTTAATTGACGTCCATCAATCACGGCAAGCAGGAAGTCTGCATTTAGTATTAAAACAAGTCGCAAACCCTTGTGTCAAGCGGTTTGCATCGATTCTCCGCAAACTCCCGATTAAATTTTGATTTACTCAGTATAATTTCGGTTTTAATCTGCGGCAACAAAGACAAAATATCCTCGCCAGTTAAAAAACGCATGAGAATATGCGATAAATTGGCGATAAATTGGCAATAAACAAGCAATAAACAAGCAATAAACAAATTTGCTTTTTCTTGATTTTGGCGACAATTAGAATGTTTACTCGAACATTAATTTATCCTTAAATTTTGAGCCGCAGTCATTCCATTAATTTACAAAAACGATGACCCTTTTATGAAATCGACCGCTACGCTAGGAACCCCATTATCACCATCAGCGACTAAAGTGATGCTCCTTGGCTCTGGAGAGCTGGGAAAGGAAGTCATCATTTCACTGCAGCGTCTGGGGATAGAAGTCATTGCTGTGGATCGCTACGCGAATGCGCCAGGACATCAGGTTGCCCATAGATCCTACGTCATCGACATGACCGATGGCACTGCGCTGGCGGCCTTAATCGAAGAAGAGCAACCAGATTTAGTCGTCCCAGAAATTGAAGCGATAGCAACGCCGACGCTGGTTGAACTGGAAAATGCTGGAAAAGTTCGCGTAATCCCCACTGCCCGCGCCACATGGCTCACTATGAACCGCGAAGGAATACGCCGGCTCGCCGCTGAAACATTAGGCCTTGCGACCTCACCGTATCGTTTTGCCGACAGCCTGGAAGAACTTCGTACCGCCTGCAGCGAAATTGGTTTTCCATGTGTAGTTAAACCAGTGATGTCGTCGTCGGGCAAAGGACAATCCAAGCTCGACAGCGCCACCGATATTGCCACTGCCTGGGACTATGCTGCGGCTGGTGGACGCGTGAATGCTGGCCGCGTTATCGTCGAAGGTTTTATTGACTTCGATTATGAAATAACACAGCTGACTGTGCGTGCTATAGGTAAAGATGGTGCAATTGAAACCCATTTTTGTGAACCGATTGGCCACGTTCAGGTGCAAGGCGACTACGTGGAGTCATGGCAACCGCAAGCAATGCACCCGACCGCCCTGACACGGGCGCGCGATATCGCAAAAAAAATTACCGACAACCTCGGCGGCCTGGGTTTATTTGGTGTTGAATTATTCGTCAAAAATGAGATGGTTTGGTTCTCTGAAGTTAGCCCAAGACCACATGATACTGGAATGGTAACGATGGCTAGTCAGGCACAAAATGAATTTGAACTGCATGCCAAAGCAATTCTTGGCTTACCTGTCGACACCAGCTTACTATCGCCAGCTGCTTCTGCTGTGATTTACGGTCAACATGACGCAAAAGGTATTGCATTTAAAGGCGTTGCAGAAGCCTTACAGGTGCCAGGCACTGATATCCGCCTATTTGGAAAACCTGAGTCATTTGTGCGCCGCCGGATGGGTGTTGCACTGGCAAAAGCCGTTGATACTGATACCGCACGTATTTTAGCAAAAGCGGCTGCCGCCAAAGTTACACCAGTGATTATCGAAGCTAAGTAAAATAAGCTTTTTTAAAATAAGCATTTTTAAAATATGCCAATAAAATTCGCCATTCAACGTAAAGTAAAAAACACATTATTTCCCTGATAGGCTATTTTAATTTCATCATCGCGTAGCAAATTTAAAGCAAATACTAATGAAGAATTTCGATGTGGCCATTGTAGGCAGCGGCCTGGCAGGATTATCCGTCGCGTTACATTTAGCACAAACCCGCAAAGTAGCGATTATTTCCAAACGTGAACTCCTGGATGGCGCAAGCAATTGGGCGCAAGGTGGCATCGCTGCGGTTCTTGATTCAAACGACAGCCACGAACAGCATATTTCCGATACCCTCATTGCAGGCGGCGGTCTCTGTGATGAAGGCGCCACCCGCTTCATTATTGAGCATGGCCGCGAAGCGATCGATTGGCTGATTGAACAAGGTGTCCCCTTCACGAAAGACGAGGAGGCTGAACTTGGATTCCATTTAACGCGTGAAGGAGGCCATAGTCAGCGCCGGATTATTCATGCTGCTGATGCCACTGGCCACGCGGTTCAAGTCACGCTCGAACAAAAAGTTCGCAATCATCCGAATATTTCTTTGTTTGAACATCACTACGCGATTGACGTCATCACATCCGGCAAATTAGGTGATACGTCATCTACCCCACGCTGCCTTGGTTTGTATGTGCAAGACGTTAAAACTGGCAAGGTAGATACATTTTCAGCACAACACACCGTCATGGCAACGGGCGGCGCAGGTAAAGTTTACCTCTACACCACCAATCCCGATACCGCAACAGGTGATGGAATTGCCATGGCGTGGCGCGCTGGATGTCGGGTCAGCAATATGGAATTCATTCAGTTTCATCCGACCTGCTTATATCACCCGTATGCAAAATCCTTTTTGATTACGGAAGCAGTGAGGGGTGAAGGCGGTATTTTGCGCTTGCCGCCAGAAGCCGGTGCTGCAGCAGGCCTGCGCTTTATGCCAGCCCACGATGAGCGTGCCGAACTGGCACCGCGTGACGTGGTGGCACGCGCGATCGACTTTGAGATGAAAAAACGCGGACTTGATTATGTTGAGCTTGATATCACGCACAAATCACCCGAATTTTTAAAGGAACATTTTCCAACAATTTATGCACGCTGCCTCGAATTTGGCATCGATATCACCAAACAGGCAATCCCTATTGTTCCGGCGGTTCACTTTACCTGCGGCGGCATTGTAACTGATACTGATGGACGTACTGATCTGCCTGGCTTGTATGCTGTTGGAGAAACCGCCTACACTGGCTTACACGGTGCCAATCGATTGGCGAGTAACTCATTATTAGAGTGTTTAGTCGTTGGACGTGCAACAGCAAAACACATAGAAAACCAAGATCGTGCGACGCCGTTAGCATTACCTGACTGGGATGAAAGTCGCGTTTCAGATGCCGACGAAGAAGTCGTTATTGCGCACAACTGGGATGAATTGCGTCGATTTATGTGGAATTATGTTGGCATCGTTCGCACGACAAAACGTCTGGAGCGCGCCAAGCATCGTATCAGACTGCTAAAAGAAGAAATTGACGAGTATTACGCCAACTTCCGAATTACAAATCATTTACTGGAATTGCGCAATCTGGTCGAGGTTGCTTCTCTGATTGTGAATAGCGCTCTCAGTCGACGCGAGAGTCGCGGCTTACATTACAGTAGAGACTATCCAGACACGCTCCCTAAAGCATTGCCTACCGTGCTGACGCCGAAACGCAAAAAAAATTAATTGGATGGGAGGGCTCGCTGATCACGCGCCCTCCTTCAACTCAGAAAAAACACTGTCTGCTCATATTCTTGATCTTATTCTTGATCTTATTCTTGATCTGAGAGTTGCAAACGAGACCTACGAAAATCATTTGGCAGCATTGAGAACGTTATGACCATATCGTTCAATAGTCTCGCATTGCGATCACCCTTACCGCCCCCTCTGCATGAGGAAGTGGAAAATATTTGTTACTATTGGTGTTTATCCCGTAGTGCAAATGCAACTGGCAAATCCCAACTAATGCACTCATAGCGGGAGTTGTACCGGCGCCGAAACGTGTAAATTTTTTTGTCTGGCAAGGCAATCCGCAAGCCTACATCTGCTGAAAAAGATGCGTATGATTTCGACTTACTTCCAACTTCTCTGCACGCCCTTTCAGACCCAACATTTGCTTACCTCGAAAATCACGAGTCACTTCGGCAATCGCACTCACGCTCACCAAAGTTGACCGGTGTATACGCCAGAATTCACGCGGGTCTAATTCATCCTCCAACTCTTTCAAAGACTTTCTGATCAAGTATTCCGCTTGTTCCGTTTGCACCAGCGTGTATTTTTCATCTGACCGAAAAAATAAAATTTCTTTGGTGCTGATCATGCGCAACGCATTGCCGACACTTGCCTGTATCCATCGTAAATACTCACGTTGTGGCGATTGCTTTTGCATTAATTGCTCAAGCATTTGTTTCATTTGCTGCGTCTGATCACTTTGATGTAATTGGGAATGAGGTAACGGTGATGGCACTGCAGAAGTCGCCGCAAATTGCGACCTCTTTTCTTGAACACGCTGCTTTAATCGATCGACTGTTTGCTGCAAACGATCAAGCTCGACTGGCTTCAACAAATAATCGACTGCACCGCGTTCAAATGCCTCGACGGCATATTCGTTGTACGCAGTAACAAACACTAATTGTGCGCGCTCAGCAAGTTGTATCGCAGCTTCAATACCATTTTTACCCGGCATACGAATATCGAGAAAAATAATATCTGGCGATAGAATTTCTGCCTGCTCCAGTGCAGCAATACCATTTGCCGCCTCGCCCACAATCTGCAATTCTGGCCACGTCTTCAATAAGCTTGCCCGTAAGTAATCACGCATCGGCGCCTCATCATCAACCAACATGGCAGTCACTGCTTTATTTTCATTCATGTCTACTCGCTTATTGGCTAAAAAAATGAGTTAAAAGTTTTGATTTAAGTAGGGAATCTGCACCCTGAACATGGCACCACCCTCGAACGGCGTTTCAATAATCAAACTCGCTTTTGTACCGTACAACATTTTTAGACGCTCACGAATATTGGTCAAACCAACCCCTTCCGCGACATGCATATTAAGCCCCATGCCATTATCACTGACTTCCAGCCATAATTGATTGTCGTGTCGCTTCGCCACAATATTGATTATCCCACCTTCGATTTTGGGTTCCAAACCATGTTTAATCGCATTTTCCACCAAAGTTTGAATCATCATCGAAGGGAATTGAACTTTTTCAAGGCCCTCTTCGACATCAATTTTGTAGACCAAACGATCCTGCATCCTGGCTTGCATAATATTGAGATACGCACGTGAAAGCGCAATTTGCTGCCCTAACTGACCTATGCCCTGCTGCCGTATTTGAGGCAATGCCGCCCGCAAGTAACGAATCAGATCCGCATGTACCGCAGCCGCCCGCTCCGTATCGGTTGCAATTAACTGACCGATCAAGGCCAAAGTATTGAATAAGAAATGCGGTTCAATCTGTGCTTGAAGTGCTGCCATTTCAGCTTCCAACAAACGACGCTCCAATGACTCGACTTCCGCCCGGGTCATGGCGGCATTTGCCATTAACTCCGCTTTTCGCTTGCCGCCCGCCACCGCTTTAATCATGATCGCCGCCAGGATCATCATCACCATGAAGGGTCCGATGCCTAGAAATCCAGAGAAAATCAATGCAATAACACTGGTCAAGGCGAGTGAAAGCCAAGAAACTACCGCTGCCCAATCAAAGAATTTCCACCATAGAACACTCACCGTCTCTGCAACGTTCATAACGACATGCAAGATAGGATTTTCATCTCGTTTTTTCATTTATCTTCTCCGTCAAATCGCATTGATGATGCAGATTCAAGCATCGGAACCACCTTTTTTTGAGCAGGCTTACGCAAAAATAGCTTATGAAACATGGTAATGGCAACGATCAATTTGGCAATGGTTGTCAGGTGCAACACAATACCTGCAATTAAAACCATAAAACATCCAATGAGAACTTGTCCCCAGGATGACGCATGAATGCGATCAGTAAATGCGGCCCAATAACTTGAAAATACGTTTAATGGTGTCTGTTTCATCATCATTCTCCTTGAGTTGACGAACCTGATTTACATCAGATTCAACATAAATTGTTGTCGATGAATGGAGAATAAAGAAATAACAGACTGGATACGAATGAAATGCGACTAAATGTCGATTACCAGGGTTAAGTGGCATGGTGAATGGATAAGTGGAACGAAGGGATACATTGCCTTTGGGCATAGTGCATTATTGTCGATTATCAGTATTGATCAGTGGCGATACGCGCAGATGCAGGCGCGGTTGCACCTGCCCGATTAAGTATACGTATCCTCGACAATCTCGCCTTTGACTTTCACCACTGTAGACTAAGAAATTTGTGCGAAACATAAATTGGATCAAAAAGTGTTTTGTTTGAGCACAGCGCGTTTAAACACGTTCCCCATTTTTGTGGCACACAAATTTTGCCGACACGTAGTGCAGCAGCGGCAGGGCAAAGTCACAGCACGGCCTTCTTTGACTTACTTTTCTTGTCGACCAAAAAAAAGTAAGTGACTGCCGGACCACCCCTCACTTGGCGCTACGAAGAGCGATTTTTTTGCAAATAAAAATGGCGCAAAAGGACAAAATAAGCTGGGCAATAGGGTGGCTTTGGAAAACAGTATCTACACCATTGATGCCAGGTCACTTAACTGACCTGACAATTTAAAGCACACGCAACGAAAAATCGGTCGCTTTAATGTCTTTAGTAAGGCCACCGATTGATATACGATCTACGCCAGTTTCGGCGATTGCCCGCACGGTGCGTTCATCCACACCACCAGAGGCTTCAAGCAAGGCACGACCAGCATTGATGGCTACCGCCTGCCGCATCATCTCGGTCGTAAAATTATCTAACAGTATTGATGTAGCACCCGCAGACAATGCAGTTTGCAGCTCATCCAGGCTTTCAACCTCAATTTGTATCGTTGCTTGCGATTTGAGATTAAATGCTTGTTGCAGTGCCGCCCCGATCCCACCTGCTGCTGCAATGTGATTTTCTTTAATCAAAATACCGTCATACAAGGCTAGTCGTTGGTTTTTACCGCCGCCCACACGGACTGCGTATTTTTGCGCCAAACGCAATCCAGGCATCGTTTTGCGGGTATCCAGAATCGCTGCGTGCGTACCAGAAACCATGGCTACGTATTTTGCGGTAGCAGTCGCAACGGCAGACAATAATTGTAAGAAATTGAGCGCAGAACGTTCAGCCGTCAATAATGCGCGCGCTGGCGCATCGATTTTGCAGACCACTGAATTTGCAGTCATCGCATCACCTTCTGCATAGTGCCATTCGATCTCCACTGCCGGGTGACAACGTGCCATGACCGCATCAAACCAAGGCGCGCCGCATAAGACTGCGTCTTCGCGCACGATCACCTGTGCCTTCACGCGTTCTTCTGCCGGTACTAATAATCCAGTCAAATCAGCGGCGCCAATATCCTCAGTCAATGCATCGACGACATTGCGCTCGAACGCAAATTGCAGGTCATGATCAAACGGAAAATGTGTATTTTTTAAATTGCTAGCCATAGAGCGCTATTCCTATAATTTTCAGGAAACATTAAGTTTTAATTGGGGGCAAACACCCTGCCTAAGCTGGTCCAATACCAGAAAAAAGTGCGCCATCTTTCGCCAGATCACCGGAAGGACGGACATTCGCTTTCTTCGCCGCTGCAAAATCAAGCATGCGGTTAATACACAATTGCGCCAGAGAAGCAGTTTCAGGATCGACCTGAATTTCATTGTTTCCGTGCTCCAGCACCTGCAACAGATTACGCAAGCCGTTCATTGCCATCCATGGGCAATGAGCGCAACTTTTACAAGTTGCGCTATTACCGGCAGTTGGCGCCACGATAAAACGTTTGCCAGGTGCCGCCATTTGCATTTTATGCAAAATGCCGTTGTCTGTTGCCACGATAAATTCTTGCGCATCGAGTGTTTGCGCCGCATGGATCATTTGTGAGGTAGAACCAACGACGTCAGCCAATGCCACCACCGCTGCCGGGGATTCAGGATGTACCAGTACCTTCGCATGGGGATATTCTGCTTTCAGGTCGTCTAACTCGATACCTTTGAACTCGTCATGCACCAGACACGAACCCTGCCACAACAACATATCAGCGCCAGTTTGTTTTTGAATATAACTGCCCAGATGCTTATCCGGTGCCCACAGTATTTTTTTCCCTTGCGCGTGCAAATGGGCAACGATATCGAGGCCAATACTGGAAGTCACCATCCAATCGGCACGCGCTTTTACCGCCGCACTGGTATTGGCATAGACAACGACTGTACGGTCAGGATGCGCATCGCAAAAAGCAGCAAATTCATCGGACGGGCAACCCAAATCTAGCGAACAGGTCGCGTCCAGATCGGGCATCAAAATCGTTTTTTCAGGACTCAAAATTTTGGCAGTCTCGCCCATAAATTTCACACCGGCTACAACCAGTGTTTTGGCAGCGTGATCGCGTCCGAAACGTGCCATTTCTAGCGAATCAGAAACACAACCGCCCGTTTCTTCTGCCAAGTCTTGTAACTCAGCATCAACGTAATAATGTGCGACCAAAACAGCTTGCTTTTCTACCAACAACTGCTTGATGCGCGCTTTGAGCGCTATTTTTTCGTCAGCGCCAGGCGCTTCGGGGATCCGTGCCCAGGCGTTCGCCGTGCAACTCAGGCCGACATCCATTTGTGGACGTTCAAATTCAACAACTTTGGTGTTTTCCATACAAATCAAAGTAAGCTAATAAGGTAAAAAAAACGACACGGCAAATAAATTGGCCTGGCGCACATCAATTTCGATAACAATCAGAATTTGCTAAAAAATATACTGCATAAGAGTATATAAAAACACTCTAGTATCCATAAGGACAATAGAGTGTTTTTTAAACATACTCCCCAGTATTTACTTTATTTCGGCTCTAAACCTTCGCTCTGCACGTTTGCAACGCCAGCACCGAGTATCGAGAAAAAGTAAATTCAGGCGATAGTATACGCTGTTACCAGATAATTACTTGCTTACCGCCGTGACGCAAAGGCGAACGCTCACCCTTACAGCTAAATGCGTCAGAAAATTCTGGCATATTTGCTATTGGTGCAATCACCCTGTATTTATCTGGAGAATGTGGATCAGTTGCCAGTTGCAAGCGTAAGCTTTCGTCACGGATCAAACTGCGGAAGCTCTGCGCATTGGCGACAAAGAAACGCTGATCTGGTGTTAAGCCATCAATTTCTGCTGCTTGCGGTTTGGTTTTTAAGGATTTGCGCAATGCTTGAAGTGCAATTTTCATCCCACCGAGATCGGCAATATTTTCACCGGCAGTCAGTTTTCCATTAATGTGTAATTGATCGATAGGAGTAAACTCATCAAATTGCTGTTCGATCGTTTTTACGCGTGCCAGAAATTGTTTTTGATCCTGCTTCGTCCACCAGCTTTTCAGATTGCCTTGAGCGTCAAATTGACTCCCTTCATCATCAAACGCATGTGTCAATTCATGGCCAATCGTCGCGCCAGTATTACCGTAGTTCGCGGCAGGATCGGCATTCACGTGATACAACGGCGGCTGCAATATCCCCGCCGGAAAGACGATTTCATTCATGGTCGGATTGTAATAGGCATTCACCGTTTGCGGCGTCATGCCCCATTCGTTACGATCAATCGGTTTGCCTAATTTTGCCATTCCACGCTTAAATTCGAACTCATGTGCACGTGCAACGTTCGCAACATACGAACCACTATCAATGTGCAAACTACTGTAATCGCGCCAGACATCCGGATAACCAATTTTGACCATCACAGTATCGAGCTTTTTGTAGGCTTGCTGCTTCGTCGTATCCGACATCCACTCAAGTTTGCTTATACTTTCACGCATCGCTTCCTTGATGTTATTCACCATTTCAAGCACGCCAGCTTTGGCTTCAGGGCTAAAGAATTTTGCCACATATAATTCGCCCAAAGCTTCGCCTGCATTACGGTCTATCTTTGCAATCACACGTTTCCAACGTGGCTGCAATTCTTTGGTGCCTGCCAGAGTTTTACCATAAAATTCAAAATGTGCATTCACAAAAGCGGAACTCAACTCGCCAGCATAGTCATTCGTCAAATGCCAGCGCAAGTAGGTTTTCCATTGATCAAGTGAGGTACCGTTGACCATACGACCTGCTTCTGCAATGAATTTTGGATGAGCGATATTTAACTGGCCAGGTTGATGTAAACCGACCTCGTTAAAATACGTTATCCACGATGTGAAATGGTCTACTTTGCGCAGACCATTCAAATCTGACAGGTGATAACTTGCTTGTGGGTCGCGTAAAGCAACTTTCGTCAGCGACGCTTTTGCTAAACGTGTTTCCAAATCAAGCACCGTTTTCGCATTTTGTTTTGCGAGTTCTGGTTTATCACCAATCAATTCAAATATGTGCGCGACGTACGCCTGATATTTATTGCGAATTTCTACCGTCTTTGCATCAGTTTTCAGGTAGTAATCGCGATCAGGTAAGCCAAGGCCGCCTTGCATTAATTGTGGAATATAACGCGCCGCATTCTTTGCATCTTGTTCGACGTCAAAGCCAAATAAGGCATTAACACCTTGCTTGTGTAAATCAGCGATCACTGAAATCAACTGCTGCTTATCGTTGATGCTATTGATTTTGTCGAATTGCGTATTCAAAGGTGATGCGCCGTCTTTTTCAATTTGCGCTTCATTCATTCCGCTCGCATAGAATGCGCCCACCAATTGACCAACACTGGTTTTAACATCACCAGCAGCGGCTGCTTCAGCAATTTGCTTCAGTGCAGTCAAATTGCGCTCGGTTACTTCATCATAAGCACTGTAGCGAGAACGGTCCGCTGGAATCGGATTATTCTTCAACCAAAGACCATTTGAATATTCAAAAAATGCAGTGCAAGGATCTGCTTTCAAATCCATCGTCGCCGATTCCAGCACCAGTTGATTTGAAGTCGCCATCGAGGTCGGCGCAGATGATTGGGCAAAGGTGCTGCCTACGCATAACAATCCCACCAAACCACTCATCGTTTTACGTTTGAAAAATGTAGGTACCATGAATCGCATCCTATATATTTAGTTAGTTAGTTAGTTAGTTAGTTAGTTATTTATTTAGCTTTGTATTTAGCTTTGCATTTAGCGATGCATTTGGCTATTTAGCATCATGAAAAAAAGCTTGCCTCAAGGTCTTAAAACTACTTTGACAACACTTGCACAGCAACGCCAGAAAATTGACCTGGCGCACGATAAACACGTTGTGTTGCCTTTTGAAAATCCTCTGGATTCGCTTGTGGAATATCCATAAATTTCTGTGGATTTAGATCAACCAAAGGAAACCATGAACTTTGCACCTGCACCATGATCCTATGTCCGCGTCGGAAGGTATGATTTATATCCGGCATTTTATAGCTCAGCGGCGTAACCTGATTTGCCACTAAAGGTTCAGGGCGTTCAAAACTGTTACGAAATTTCGCCCGCATGGGTTCACCGCGCACCAACTGTTGGTAGCCCGCCATCGTCACAGCCGGCGGCGGCACATCATGTCCACGTTCGTGGGGGGCACGCTCTTCAGGAAAATCATCCGGGTAAACATCGATCAACTTAACTACCCAGTCTGCATCTGTGCCACTTGTTGAGACAAACAATTTAGGAATGACTGCACCGACGATAGTGACATCCTCTTGCAATATCTCGCTTTGGTAAGTCAGCACGTCTGGACGGGTTGCGGCAAAACGCTGATCCGACACCATGTATTCTCTAGGTACACCGGTGGCAACATAAGAAATATAGGGTACTGGCTTTTTCGGGTCACTGACATACTCATCGTACTCGCTATTCGTCGCGACAGGCTGAGCCCAACTCAAGGCACCATTCGCACCGAAATACAGTTCCTTATTTTGCGCTTGCTGCGGCGGCCAGCTAGCATAGTGGCGCCAGACATTGGTTCCCGTTTCAAAGACAGTCGCTTCCGCCAGAGGCTTAGCATCGACGCCCTTCAAATAATGTTCAAAGAATGGAAATACAATATTTTTGCGGTAATATTCACCTGTTTTGCTTCCAAAATCAACGTCGCCCATCATCTTTCCATCCGCCGCAGCCCAAGCACCATGCGACCACGGGCCGATAACCAGCCCATTAAAATAAGCTTTATTATTGGCTTTGATACTCTCATACGTCGCTACAGGGCCGCGCACATCTTCAGCATCAAACCAACCGCCGACTGTTAAAACGGCAGCTTTAATATTCTTCAAATGCGGCGCGATATTCCTCGATTTCCAGAAATCATCGTAGGTACTGTGCTCGATGGTAGGCATCAGTAATTCACGCTGTTTGTCGGTGAGTCGCGCCGTAATATTTTTCAGACTTTGAAACTTCAAAAAATATTGATAGCCATCTTTGGTCTGGTAATCAAATGAGCCCCAATTTTTTGGGTACGGGGTAGGATTTTTTTCAGTGGTAAAACTAGAATAAAAATCAAAATTGGCAGCAAGCATAAAAGCACCGCCATGATAAGAGTCGTCCCCCATAAACAAATCGGTGACCGGCGCTTGTGGCGACGCGGCCTTAATCGCAGGATGAGAGTCAATAATACTTGCCGATGTATAAAAACCTGGGTAAGAAACTCCCCAAATCCCTACTTTCCCGTTATTGCCGGAGATATTTTTCAGCAACCATTCCACGGTGTCATGCATATCCTGACTTTCAACACCTTCACCAGGTTGGCGTTTCGGATTGATATGTGGTGTCATTTCTTTCCAATGTCCCTCAGACATAAAACGACCACGTACATCTTGATTTACAAAAATGTAGCCGCTAGCTTCAAACTCTTTTGATGGCCCCAACGATTTCGGGTAAAAATCAACGCCATAATGCGCTTCATCATCTTGACGAACGCCAGTCCCGTATGGGGTGCGCACCACCATAAACGGGTACGTACGACTGGAATCCTTTGGCACATAGACCACGGTGAACAATCGGGTGCCATCGCGCATAGGAATCTGGTATTCAAATTTTGTATAATTTTCCCGAATGGTCGGTGTCGCTTGCTCAGCATTCTCTGCTAATCGCGTCGCTGCAAAAGCAGGGCATTGAATGGCCGCAAATATTCCGGCGATGACTGTAATTTTTTTTATCCCAAACGACATGTAGTCCCCTACTTCATTAATTGAACGAAAACAACTAAATTAAATTACGGCAAAACATGATTGTTTTCATTGCTTTTCTTGATTTCACCGATGAGTTTGCGCATTGAACTTTTAATGCCAACACGAGTCACAGACATATAACTAGTCGCTAAATGCACCATAAGAATTCAGATTTCGCGACATTTTATGCCTAAATATATTACTCGGTATAAATAATATGGAGAAACAGATAATCAGCCTAGGCATATAGTTACCACATGCAGAGCAAGTCTTTTCAGTTCTAATTTCAGTTCTAAATGCGGTTCTAATGTATGCACTGGTAACAGAGTGTAAATTGACGATTTAGTTTCTTATTTTTTTGACGTAAACTGCGATATTTCGAAAATTTTACAAATATCCTTGGTTTTTGAAAGCAAAGGCCACTTCCAATGAAAACCATCAAATTTGCGGCGATTTTATTTTTGACTCTTGGTCTCGTGGGGAATTGCTACGCGTGGCCTTACCATCATCATGGTGGGCCAAGAGTTGGATTCGGTGTGTATATCAATCCACTACCATTAGTTTTTGGCAGCCCCTATTATGGCGGCGGTTATTATGGAAATCCGTATTACGCATATCCTCAGCAAGTGATCGTTAGCTCACCGACCGTTATCTATAGCACACCAGCACCGGCCAGTTACCCGGCTTACAGCAGCGTGCAGCCAGTCCAAAGCTATGAAACCTACGAAGTTCAACCTGCGCAAGCGAATCAGCCATCAAATACTGGCCACGAATGGTTATATTGCAACCAGCCAGATGGTTTCTATCCAGCAATCAAAAATTGCCCTGGCGGCTGGAAAAAAATAATTAAATAACAATAAAAATAGGGGCAATTTAATTGCCCCTATTTTTTCAGCCAGCAATAATCGTTAAAACAATCTTTTAAACGATTATTTATTAGCTAGTACGGTTCTTATCGACGCAGCCAGTTCTTCTGCGACAAATTTTGCAACATAGGCATCCGCACCAACGGTTTTAATATGCTCTTCATTGGTCTGACCAGACAGTGAGGAATGAATTATCACTGGCAGAGATTTATAACGATCATCCTGTTTGATTTTGCGGGTTAGCGTAAAACCATCCATCTCCGGCATTTCCAAATCGGTTAAAACCAATGCAACTTTGTCGCGCAGATTTTTACCTTCCGCTTGCGCCGCTGCAGCCAGAACTTGCAACTTATCCCATGCTTCTTTGCCGGTTTTGGTCATAATAAACGGCGCACCAATAGCGCCCAATGCCTTCTCGATCAAGCTACGAGCAACGCCTGAGTCATCTGCGGCAAGAATAATTGACCCTTCCTTCATTTGCAAACGATCGCCGATCGTTTCAGGATCAACATCTTTTGCATCAGTTGGCGTAATTTGGCGAAGAATCTGCTCCACATCCAATACCTGCGCCAAACGCGTATTTTCTGTATCACCATCCAGGCGAGCAATACTGGTGACCATGCCACCTACCGCACTATTCTCTGCCGATAATACCTGGCTCCAGTCTAAACGTACGATTTCTTCGACTGATTCAACCGCGAACCCTTGGGTTGTCCTGGCATACTCAGTCACCAACATAATGTTCAGACCGGTTTTTGGCACACACCCCACGACGGATGGCAAATCAATGACAGGAATAATCTGTCCACGCAGATTCACCACGCCTAGCATATGAGGCAAGGAACCAGCCACCGCCGTAATTGTTGGCATGGCAACTATTTCGCGCACTTTGAATACATTGATGCCAAACAATTCCGAGCGATCACCACCGCCATCACCGCCCAATCTGAAAAGTAACAATTCAAATTTGTTCGAACCCGTGAGATTGGTACGCTCGTCCACTTCTTGCTGTACGGTACTCATAATTGTTATCCTCAAAAGTAATAGAATTGATTATTCACATCTTACCAAGTCCAACCATTTTTCCCAAAGCAAATTTATATCCTGTCAGAAACTTTTGTTTCATGACCAGATCGTACACGTTCGCGACACCATCGTCATCACTATATCGTCATACGTCGCCATTAACTATAGCCAATAAATTGGCTCGTTAAAAAAATTCAGCTATTTTATGATGCGATAACAGGGCGTATAGGCTTTACCTGGCAATTTCATGCGATTTTGTACAACAAAGGCAGTGAGCAACGCATCCATAGATTGCATAATAGCAACATCGCCTGAAATTTCGAAATTCCCAAATTGTTCGATTGCCCGAATTCCCTGATTTTTTACATTCCCCGCAACCACACCAGAGAACGCGCGTCGTAAATTCGCTGCCAATAAATGGGGTTCCTGATTTTTATGCAATTCCAGCCCGCGCATATTTTCATGCGTTGGTTCAAATGGTTTTTGAAACTCTGCATCAATTTTCAATAACCAATTGAAATAATAAGCATCGCCTTTTAGTTTGCGATACTCACGAACTTGCTTAATCCCTTTTTCGACTTCTTGCGCGACTAAAGCCGGATTGTTCACGATAATGTGATAGTGCTTTTGCGCAGCTGTGCCCAAAGTATCGAGAATAAAACGGTCAATCTGAGCAAAATAGTCAGTGGCACTTTCGGGGCCTGTAAAAATCAGCGGGAATGGTAACTCAGCATTTTCCGGGTGCAATAAGATGCCTAGCAAATATAAAATTTCTTCGGCCGTTCCTGCGCCACCAGGAAATACGATAACAGCGTGCCCAACGCGGACAAACGCTTCAAGGCGTTTTTCTATGTCAGGCATAATCACTAACTCGTTGACGATGGGATTGGGCGCCTCAGCGGCAATGATCCCGGGTTCAGTCAATCCTAGATAACGGCTATGAGGCAGCCTTTGCTTTGCATGCCCAATGGTCGCACCCTTCATTGGCCCCTTCATTGCACCGGGTCCACAACCAGTACAGATGTCCAGACCCCGCAAACCTAACTGATATCCAACTTGTTTTGTATAGTCATACTCAGCGCCAGAAATTGAGTGACCACCCCAACAAACGACCAGATTAGGATTCACTTGGGGCTGCAAGAGATTTGCATTGCGTAGCACATGAAAAACGGTATCAGTAATACCTTCAGAACTATTCAAATCGAATTTTTTACCGTCGGCAATTTCAACGTTTATAAATAAAATATCCCTCAAAACGGCAAAAAGATGCTCTTGTATACCTTTAATCATCACGCCATTAACAAATGCACTTGCCGGTGCACCTTTGACGTCGAGCTTAATGCCACGTTCGCGCTGAACAATGCTGATATCAAAACTCTTATAACGCTCGAGCAGCTCTTTGCCATCGTCTAAACCGCTTCCGCAATTCAACACTGCAAGTGCGCAACTACGAAAAATCTGATATAGCCCGCCGTGGCTATTGTCGAGCAACTTGCCAACTTCTGCTTTTGACAGTACTTCCATCCGACCTTCTGGAGAAATTTGGGTATCAATGACTTCATATTCAATCATGGTTCAGTTCTCCTTTTAAAACGTGCATCTCAAAACACTGGCAACAACCAGCAAACACCAGCAAACACCCACAAATATTTCAGAAAAATGTAAAGGCAAATCCAAGCCAACAAAAGTCAGCTGACAATCATTGAGTTCGTAATCATTATGCACTTATTCAGAAAAATACTTATTGCATTCACACTTTTTTTTGAAAACCAAAAAATCGACGCCACGACTATTCGCAAAAACAATTAAAATATTTTGCTATCGCACTTGTATATTCAACTGATGCCATGTATAGTTCGCCCTCTCAGACGCGGGGTGGAGCAGTCTGGCAGCTCGTCGGGCTCATAACCCGAAGGTCGTAGGTTCAAATCCTGCCCCCGCAACCAATTCAGCAAAAAAGGCTTACAGTTATCTGTAAGCCTTTTTTGTATTCAATCGATTTTTTTGCAGCACAATTCATCCATATCAGGCTTGCACGGTCAGTGTCGACACCCTCATCGTCAACGTGAATTGAATAGTGACACATCAACTGTTACTGCACGACCGCTTTGGAAATCTCGAACTATTGTTCAAATTTGAGGTTCGCTGTTTTATGCAATATGCGATCATTAAACTCACGCCAGTCCGCTATACTCAATCTTTTTGTGATTGCTTATTATGTTTGGCACACACGATCTTGCTCTTTTTATTGCCTCCGGCTTACTCCTTAACATTGCCCCTGGCCCGGATTCTATTTTGATTATGGCACGGAGTGCCCGGCAAGGTTGGCGCGCGGGATCTGCAGCTGCTCTGGGAATCGGTGCAGGAACATGCATCCACGTCGTTGGGGCGGCGTTGGGACTTTCAGCGTTACTCACCACGTCTGCGATGGCCTTCACTGCAGTTAAATGGATCGGTGCCGCCTACCTGGTCTATTTGGGACTAGCGATGCTATTGAATCGTACTACAGACAAACTCAAAGCAGGTATGCCAGAAGCAGCACCTATGGCTTATTCGCGAATTTTTATACAAGGCCTTTTAACCAATGTTTTGAATCCTAAAGTCGCGCTTTTCTTTCTAGCTTTTGTCCCGCAATTCATCACACCCGGCGCAGAACACAAGGCACTCGCCTTTGTATTTCTAGGCGCTATTTTTAATTTCAACGGCATGCTCTGGTGCCATCTTTTGGCGCTTTTTTCAGCATACGCAAGTCAACGGATCGCTGTTCCAGCGCAATGGATTAAATGGCTCAATCGTGGCATTGGGGCTCTATTTCTCTCTTTTGCTATACGTCTGGCGATAACAGAGAACTAGCATAATTATTTCAATGTAGAGTTCGAATGAAGGGCTAAATGCCTACCTGCAATCGCTGCTTAGCGTAGGAATCCGCGTCAATGGCATATATCAATTGTGCTCCTAGCACATGGTTGTCGTTAGAAGTTTCAAGATAAATGAGTCCGAGCTTTTCGAGCGCTCGCCTTGATGGGTAATTGGCCTCGCGCGTAATCCCAAATACCCGTTGCAGACCAACCTGGTTGAACGCGAGCTCCAACGCCTTTGCTGCCATTTCGTGCGCATAACCGAATCCCCAAGATTCAGGCGCAAAGCGAAAATACAAATTAGCGGCATTTTGCAATTTAAGACGCTCAGTCAATTCGCTTCCACCAAAGCGTGGCCGACTAGAAATACCACCAAAGCCAATAATTTGGCGAGGGTCACTTCTGAGTGCAACGGTCCAATATCCCCATCGTTTTTCATCCCACTCGGATTGCCAATGCTTAAGCAGATCAGTTGCCTCATGCACACTCTGCATCGGCCCGTGTGGATTGTATCGGTTCGTTTCGGGATGAGCATGAATTTGATAGATTGCATCAATATAGGCCTCCGAGGGGCGATAAAGAATCAATCTATCGGTGACAACAGCATCTCTGCAACTAAGTTCATTCATCAATTTTTTCCTCATCAGTCAATATCCTTTGAACATCATTATAACGTTGGAAAGTGGTCATAAAAAAGCCAGCACAAATAAAGTGGCTGGCCATTTTCTGGGGAGGTTTCAAATGACGCTATTCTTCGACTTGAAAAATTTTCTCTAACGGGAGCTTGAACAATTTTGAAATCGCAAATGCAAGCGGCAAACTTGGATCATATTTGCCAGTTTCCAGCGCATTAATTGTTTGCCTCGACACCTGCAATTGATCGGCGAGAGTCGCCTGGCTCCAGTCATTATTACTGCGGAGTTGTCGGATAATATTTTTCATATTACGATTCCAGCGTTTTACGCACACAGGCAATGACAGACCATCCCCCCATAAAGACGCCCCAGACCACAAACATACTCAAGCGTGGAAAATCGATACCTTCCATAAAACCGTAGGTCAAGCTAAAAACCGCGGTCAATGCGCCTGCCATCGCAATATTTTCCATACTCCATTGGCGCACATATTCATCAATACGCTTGAGATGACGTGTAATTGCCCACAACATGGCTAATACCGGCACCATCGGAGTCAACGCTATTGCCGTACGAAGAATGCCGGCTTCCATACCTTTTGCAAACCAGATACTAGTAAATAGAACGAGTACGTAAATAAAAACAGAACCGAACAATTCACGCAGATAGACTTGATTCATTTTTTTCTCAAACATGTGAATCTCCTGATAATTTAAATAAATTCATTAATTAGATAATTTCGGTAATTCAGATAGTTCAAATGCAGCCCATCAAAACCTGACGCATCTTACTTTTCACTTTTCACTTTTCACTTTTCACGCCTCACTTTTTACTCTTAATACGTATTCAACGACTTCTATTTATCGAACTTGTTAAATTGCCGTGCGCTCGCACTTAAGTTAAACATGTCAAATAAACTTGACATGTTTAACTAAAAAAATAGCCCAATCTGAAATATCCTATTGCGCTACCTTGCATTCAATGTGCTACAGGCTTTCTCTTGCACTTTAAATGTAAAGCGTACTTGACATTTTATATGGTGATTTTTTAATGTCAAGGTAACTTTACATTATTTATTTTATCGACTTTAAATTGTAAATATTTAATAGGCAAAACCACCTGACTAGTTATCAGTTTATTAATAAATAACCAATATTTTATTAACGACTTATCATGAATTATCAATAGCTCGCCAACCACGCACTTCTGGAAATACGACATCAGAAAATGGTTGTTATTTTAATTTTACAGTTTCGATTTAGATTAACGGTAGTTGTCAACAAAGATGTCGCGTCAAGTCATGCTGCTAGCATTAGTTCCTCTGCCTGATTTCGTTTCGGATTCAGCCAGACCTCGTCCTTCAATTTCCAATCCCGCGTCGCACCAGACCAGC
>NZ_JBMPPH010000052.1:0-22495 GCF_049340285.1 Undibacterium sp. SXout20W
CGCTGGTCTGGTGCGACGCGGGATTGGAAATTGAAGGACGAGGTCTGGCTGAATCCGAAACGAAATCAGGCAGAGGAACTAATGCTAGCAGCATGACTTGACGCGACATCTTTGTTGACAACTACCGGCACCTTCCTTTTCGCATAATTTTTTAAGATTTTTAACTTCGATAAATTTAAGCATAATTTCCCCACATCGTTAAAATAACCGCTTATTTAATGGAATTCAGTTCATAGGTTGAGATTTGCATGAACGCACTTCTGTGGCAGGTAGCACTAATTTTTTTCATTGTTTTTCGATTTTAGAAACCTGTAACAGTAGCAAAATTTCAGTTCGTGAATCAGTCTTATTTTTAACATGCAAAAAATCAGGTAGGAATGAAACTCCAGAATTACTATCGCTATTTTTATCCTGCGTCAGCCCACCTAATACCATCAGTTCACCATCACCTACGCTGACCGTGGTTGATAACTCGCGCTTGGTCAATGTCGGTGAATTATTCACGCCAGTTTCTGTCTTCGCAAAATCACTAATTTGCTGATCTATTGTCAAATCAATGGTTGCCTCTCTCACTACCGGTAATAAACCAAGTATAACGCCCGATGATCGATACTCAATTGATTGAACTGCTTGACTACTACCCTGTGAATAAGTCACCGCTCCCAAGGTCGGCACATCTTGTCCAACCGTCAAACGAGCTTGAGAACCAGATTTAACTCTGAGTCTAGGGGTAGATACTGCTTTAAATCTAGAATCGCCGGAAAGGGCTGAAAACGCGGCATCAATACTGGCTGATTTAAAAGTAATCGCGCTGCCTAAATCAGAAGGGACACCGATTGAAACGCCTAATTTTCCACCTAACAAATTTAACGCCAGTGAGAATGCCGTACCATCAGTATTGCCCGTTGTAACCTCATAAATCACGGCCTTCACGACAACTTCACCTGTCGCAATATCAATTTGCGGCAACAGTTTTTTAAGCTTGGATATTTCACTTTGCGTACCTTGAAATATCAACGTATCGCTATCCTGATCAATCGTTGCTGCCGCTGATCCGGGTGGAGCATTTACCGATGCTTTGTCTCCAGATTCGACATGAACTGCACGATTCACCGTGAAATTACCAACTCGAAATAATGGCGTTAGCAACCCAACTAAATAGGATAACGAACGGTATTGCGACTTATAAACAAACACCTCTAACGATTGCTCGATTTTCTCCTCTCCCGGTTTCGTGTGAACAAAATCAACGCCATTACGCGACTCAACAACATAGCCAAGAGAATCAAGAAAAGTGCGCCAAAAAGAATGTAAATCATTCTTACTTCCATCAAAACGAAAAGACACATTGCGGTTGTCCTGAAGTACCTGCGGCTCAATCACATACGGCATTTTTAGAGCTTCTGTGTAGACAAGCTGAATGACTTGCGAAACCTGCGCAGAATGAAAATCGAAGTTAACAGGTTTTTCTGTTTTCAGTTCAGCAGCCTGAGCAACAGTGGCGATAAAAAAGAATAAAAATAAAAATGTGCTTTTCATTTTTTTGTCTCAATCGGAGATGAAGAAGGAACAGAACCAGACCACGCCGTGACGGTCTCGCCATTGCCTGTCCCAACAGTCGCGACACCAGCATTGCTGAACACTGAAGGAGACTCGACCCGCAAACGACCTGCGGCATCAGATAAAACCATCCATGCCACGCCGTTAACTTCATATCGTCCAGTTACCCGCCACATCTCAGAAAAAACCTGCCGGACAACACCAGATGACGCAGGAGACGTTACAACGCCGGCCGGTGTATTTGCAGCCATCCCTACAGATTTAATATCGCCGGAAAACTTTAAGGACTTTTCGTTACCGGGCTTAGGCTTGGGATGAAAGAAGAGCCATGTCTGACGTGCTGTAAAGATAAAAAGAACTATTACGCCTATCACGATAAACCACACCTTTTTATTCGCGAGAATGTTTTGCCGCTTGTCGATGGTTTTTTCCGTGCCTTCACCGCCGCTATATGATTTATAGAGCAGGAAAATAGCCGGGTCGTATTTTTTAATATAGGTATCAATGCGCGTTTTTGAATTCTGTTTCCAGCCTTCATACAGCTCAATCCTGTACCCCTTAGAGAGTCCCAGAGATTTAAGTTTGTGCATCTTAAAACTGAACTCAATCACGTTTTTAAGTGCTCGGGTTAAACCAGTAATGTCTTGCGTCATCAACACCACGTCACAGGCCACACCAGTAGTCGGATGGATGTAATGCCGATGCATACGGAAAAACTGCATATGCTCATGCGTTAGCTTTGTGCCTTCACCCCAAAAACGCCACGCTTCATCAATCGCTACTAAATCACCAGCCAGAACAATTGAAATAATATCCGGCTTTTCTTCATCAGGAAAAAAACCGGGCTTTGCAATATCATCGTTTTGCACATGTATAACCGAACCAAGAGCAGCAGGGTCAAGTTTGTGCTTATCGATCAAATACTCATGAATTTTTTCTTCGTTAACTCCATCGACATTCGTAACCACCCGCCGACCGTGAGCAATCGCATCCATGATCGGCGTGGAAATCGTTTCGTATGATTTGCCGGAACCCTGCAAGCCTGTGTAAGCATTAATCGACATAGCATCAACCAATCACTGGAATGCGCCGAATAATGAAGCGCAACGCCGCTGCACTGACGACAGCCGGAAAACCTATCGAGAAGCCGAATAAATCAAGAAAATACCAAACCGTAGTCGGAATGCTCGCTATGCCAGTAGACACTGAATTACCGCTTGGCAGAAGAGAGGCAATCACCGAAGCAAATTCATGGACGATAAAAAACAGCGCAAAAAATGTCACGAATTTGACAATGATGCTACGAATCAGAAAGCCCAACAGCATGTTGATCGCAGAGGCTAAAATTGCAAAAAGTCCGGGCATAATTTTCCTTAAGCGGAAAGAACAATAAACAAGGCGATCAACATCCAGCAAACGGACATGATCGAAAAAATAGCAGTACGGTTTTGTTCTGCTAAATCACAATGCGAGGTCATTTGCAACGATTGATCAAAAACTTTAAACGTTGGCTTCGGACACTCAACACTATGCGACGGTATAGAGAAATTTCGCAACTCAGGAAAAAGACCCAAAATAGGTGCCAAAATATCTGCCGCTGTCGGAGTCGGCTCAAGAGTAGGTTCACCAATACCCGGATCAGGACCAAGATCAGGTTTTGAGTTTGTACCGGGATTAGTGCCGGGATTCGTGCCCGGATTAGTTGGAGGTACTGTGACAGGATCTGGCGAAATCGGAACAGTAGGAGAACCCGGCTTAGTGGGCGTTGAATTAACCATGTCATTCCACGTTGCTTGATTCAGTGGGTCAGCCGCACGCAGTGCCGCAATATCTGCAACAGTAATAGGATCAGTCACTGCATAAGGTTCACCGTCATAACCCGGCTTAGCAGCAGCATTTTTCCATAATGAATTTGCGATATTTGCAATCAACGCGTCAGGAACTGGCTGCGTTAAATCAGTCGGAGTAACGACTTGCGCCAAATTTGCTAAATTTCCTGTAGTTGTTCCATTGTTATATCCCATCATATTCGTGAGGGTTACAGAAACGCCGAAATCAAGAGGTTGAGGCTGGCCGACAGGGACAATAAAGTGAACTTGATACTCACCGGTATAATTTACAGGCTTGAGTGTTGGCGGTGAAAAAATTGGCAATATCCATTTAACGGTGCAATTATTGTAAACAGGGGATAGACAGTGATTGGCAATTAAGTAGCTGGAAATCTGCTGCATACCATCAGCAGGAGATACCAGCATTAACGTATCAACGGTTCCGGGAATGGTAAAAAAAAGCGGATAAGCAGTACCGCCATCTGGACGCGATGCACACGTAATGTCATTATTGGGATTGCAGTAGGGAGTACGAAATAGCTTATAACCAGATGCTAAAGCAACAGGAGGAGAAAAGTTTGGATCGGTTAACGTCAACGATGCTGGCAAAGGCTGGCCATTTGACATATATTGCGTGACACCGGATACCGAAACTTCATTTTGCGTTAATTTGTACACACCAAATGCAACTCCGCCAATCACAGCAATGGCACCAAGACCAAGCGCCACAGTAAGCCAAACAGGTGCACCAGCAATGGCTGCAACAGTCGTCACCGCAGTGCTGGCGTACATAGCATCATTAGCCGCAGTTCCAACATAGGTCATGGTTCGAGCAAATACAGCATCATTTGCTGCGACCGTAATGCCGCGACGCGTTAAATTTGAAACTATCGCTCGACCCACAACGCGATTAATCACTCCAGTAAAAACAGGAGCTAAAACAGCTTGAGCTTGTACCTGCTGCTGAACCAAAACACACAATAACGCAAACACAAGAAGCATACGCTTCCAGAGCTTAATCTCAGTTCCTATCATTTCAGTTTCCTTTCAATCCCTGCACTACAGCCCAACCGGACACAATGCCCCAAGCGAAAATGAACAAGTACCAAAGTTCGTTAATGGTCATGTTGATCCCATCCTTATAAAAAAATGGGGACGCAAGCGCGCCCCCAAATTACTCAGCGATAGCCGATTACGCGCCTTTTATCATGCGCAGCACGATTTTTGCACCTTTGATTGCAAGATAGACAGTCGCCATCAAGCCAGAAATCGCTAATACTGCTGTCGTGGTAGTCGTGAAATCCACAGCACCAGTCAACGGAGTTAAATCAGGACCGGGAGTAGGGGCAGCATGCGCAGCCGTAGCAATGAAAGAAATAGATACAAAAACAGCGGTAGCAACAGCGGATAAAGATTTTTTAAACATGTTAAATTTCCTTAAATGAAAACCCGAAACCCTCGGGAAGGGAAAAGCTAGCCCCGCCGCAAATGGGCGAGGACTATACCAATAGAGTGACTGAGTAGCCATAAGCCAACAACAGTCGAAAATGCAAGTGTCCAAATACCTGAAGCATAGGCATAATCAAAAGGTGCAATTGCTCCTTCAAAATTGAGTTGCTGCGACGGATCAAGCAGATATGTCTGCACAGTTGTTGGCACAAAATATTGCCCCCCAACATTTGGACAAATGACCTGTTGCGAAATAGTAGATATCTGTGATGCACTACAGACCACCACCGTTTGTATTGATCCGATAGCCATTAAAATTCCTCATAAAACGACGATAATTTGAAGCCTTCAGAACAATGAATATGAGCTGTTTCGACAGCAGATTCCTGATCATCAAATCGTCCAGCTTCACTAAGCCATTGCGTATAGCTCACATCGCCAAAGTGTGGACAAAGAAATAGCGCGCTCTCTATGTCCTGAACAATGAAAACGCGCTGCATGATTACGCCGCTTTCTGTTGTTTAACAATCTCCAACGGTTTTAAATCAACCAATCGGGTCTTTTGTACTTTCCCCGTGGTGACAATTTCCAATGTTGCTTCCGCCATAAATGGAAACGGTAGATGTTTGTACTTCGCAAATTCATCGGATGCACCAAGCGCATATTCGACAGCGGAAAAACCTTTAGCATTACCTTTGGAGTCATCTAATCCAGTTTCAACATAAACTTTTGTGCTGTCATAAGCATTGCCGTTTTCAAGAATGCCTTTTGATGATTTCATACCGAGTACTTTGATTTGTGATGTGAATCGCATGTTATTTATTCCCAAGGAAAGTTAATTTATATGACTACTGATATAACCAGAATCATCGGTGTAGCCGAAATCCGATGTGGCGAATTCTTCTGCAAATAAAACATTACTTATTACTGGTTGCTTATGAATTGGAACAAAAATTTGTGGGGCAATTTTGGCTAAACGAACAGGCCATTCGTCTTCGTCGGATTGCAGTTCATTAATCAATTCTTCGTCTGATTCTGCCAATCCGCGAAGCACTCGCAAGTATTTTCCGAATTGTCTTTTAACGATTTTTTTTGCTGATTCGATTGTGATTTCAGCGGTTATTCGAGTTGATACCAATCGTTCCGCCTCACTATTGCAAAGATTTTTAAGATATGGGTATTGGCAAAAATATTTGGCTGGATTTAGCAATACATCAAATGGAATTAATGTATCTTTGCTTTTCATTTCTAGTTCAACACGTGACCATGTTGAATTTAAGTCGCCCAGCTCACGCCCTTTATCATAGCGACGCAAATATAAATCAGATGTTCTTACTCCTACTGCGTCAGTAATTCCAGATTCCAAACCTCGCTTGGTATGAACGCATCCATAAACCTGATAGTTCGGCCAAGCATCTTTTGTTTTAATATGACGCTGTTGTCGAACAAATTCGCCGCGATGATAAGCAGCTTCAAATTCAGAATGAGTTGGTCCATCTTTGTAATAATCTGCTGCTAAATCAATGCGACTTAGTTTGCAATCACCGCCTAGCTCATCCAAATTAGTGATGAATGTATATAACTTTTTAGCGGATGCCTGACTTGCATTAGCCCAGCCTTGTCCACTAATTGAAATTACGCATCGACCATTTTTATTACCAATGCAGAAATGGCCGAAATTGTCTCCAATAACAAAACTCAGTGGATGGAAAAATAATCCAAAATTATTTTTTTTACTTATGCCAAAACTTGAACCAAAAATTTCTTCCAATTTTCCAGAAAGAAATCTGGCAATATCTTCATCAGTAAATGACTTTGAAAAGTAACTCAGTAATGCCGTTACTCTTAATGTGATTGTTGTCCAGTCTATAAATACTGATCCATCCCTTTCACTTCGTTTTAACTCTTGTTTTACAACGCCATCAGCAAGTATTAAGCGTATGTAATCGTCATCATTTTCCGTCCTATTAGTAAGGACTTCTGATGCAGGTTGTAAATCTCGGAGGGGTTCAAGTATTGGCGCTAACGCTTGCTTTTTAGACGACTGAACGCGGCACTGCGCCTGTCCGTCCTCGCTTGCGCTGCGGGCGGGCAGGCGCGTACCGCGTTTATTGTGCAGGTCGTCGTCTAAGCGTTTCATCTTGCTCATATGGAAAACTCTTTGTTGGCACATTGTTTTCTTAATAATTCCAAATTTACCAAGGAATATTTCCCTATTGAAACGCACGGAATATAACCACGATCAGCCCAACCAGTTACAACCCCAACAGGAATACCGATTGCCTTAGCAAACGCGTCTCGACTCATCAAGGGAACGACTGGAAAATTGACATCGGGTGTAAAAACATCAAGGTGAGTTTTAGTATTCATTGTGTCCTTATAACTTCCAGTGGTGATATATATTCACAGTAAAATGAATATTAATCACATTAAATCACAGCGTCAAGTATTTTCTTGATTGTTCTGTGAATTTAAGTCACAGTATTCGTATTAAATTACATATGCGTGGTAAAGATGAACTCATCCAATTTAAGCAAACGTCTATACGATTTGGTACTTTTTAAAACAAATGAATACAGACGTTTCAAGCAACTTGAAACGATTACAGGTGTGCAGGCAGACACCTGGAAGAGTTGGTTTCATGGCCGTCAAAGGCCAACGTCGGAAATGATTGAGACTATTGCGAAACTATGGCCGCAATATGGTTTTTGGCTTGTTACAGGGTTCGTTGATAATGAATATGGACACATTGCACCTATGGGGAGCGGCTATCCATCTCAAACAATTGAGCAAGCAAATAGTACGAGTTACTTTGAAGCGGTGCGTGAGACCTATGCCGCATCAGAAGAGGTGATTAAGGTGTGGATTTCCGACGAAATTGGTGGCAACACGAACCTTGAAGGAATTATTAGCGACGCAATGTTGCGATCTGCCGTAAATATGGGTTTTCCAGATGAGGTAACACAAAAATTACGGAACTTAATGCAAGTGCAAAAAAGAGCAGCAAAATTGAGGAGAGCGGAAATTTTGCTGAACGTCGAAATGCCGCGAATATCGTATGAAAATACCGAAGCCGTTTCAGACACAATTCAAGCTTTGTTGAGTGACCTACCTGAGGAGCGCAAATCGGAACTACAAAGAAAACTTGATTTAGCCATCGAACAATTGAAAATGCACGAAAAGAGATTGAAAGAAAATGCCAAAACAACAGAATAATAAAAAATGGCTTGTGGATGTCCAACCGGCCGGAAGAGGTGGAAAGCGTTTTAGAAAAACGTTCGATACTAAAGCTGAAGGTTTGGCATACGAAGCATGGCTTAAGACTAAAATCAATGAAACTCCTGAATGGCAGCCAGCAAAACGCGACCTCAGAAAATTATCATCTTTGGTTGATCTCTGGTATGAGCATCACGGTACGGGACTAAGAGCAGGTAAAAATACATACAGTCGATTGAGACATTTGTGCGCAGCACTTGGTGATCCGTTTGCAGATAAATTTACCGTGAATATGTTTGCGTCATATAGGCGGAAACGGATGGACGAAGGTATCTCGCAGAATAATTTAAACCGTGAACATGCATATTTGCGTTCGGTCTTCAATGAACTAGCAAGACTAGGATACTGGAAGGGCGAGAATCCTTTAGCTAAAATACGCCAATTCAAAATCCAAGAAAAAGAATTAACATTTCTCACTCTCGATCAAATTGACCGTCTATTAAAAGAGATGGAAACAGGTCGAAATCCTGACGTTCATATCATTACTCGAATTTGCTTAACTACGGGAGCGAGGTGGAGTGAGGCTGAAGAAATGAGCGCGACTCAGCTCCAAAATGGGATGATTCAATTTTCCATGACAAAATCCGGAAAGAACCGTGCAGTTCCAATTGATAGGGAACTAAATGCTGAATTACAGGAAATAGCTAAAAAAGTGATACGGGAAGATTATTCAAGTACGCATCATCTGCTTTCAGAGATGCAATTGGACGAACTGGAATTGAATTGCCAACTGGTCAGCTAACACACGTATTACGACATACCTATGCGAGTCATTTCATGATGGATGGCGGGAATATTCTTATTTTGCAGAGGGTGCTTGGACACAGTAGCTTAGCTATGACAATGAAATATGCGCATCTCGCACCAGACCATTTGCAAGAGTCTCTTAAGCTAAACCCGATGGCACAATTAAATCGCCGTTGACACTTGGTTGACAGTGCCTGAAATAACAAAGGGCTTACATTTCTGTAAGCCCTTGTTTTTACTGCACATTCTTGGTGGCCCGGGGCGGAATCGAACCACCGACACAAGGATTTTCAATCCTCTGCTCTACCGACTGAGCTACCAGGCCAAGACCACGCATTATAGAGATGAGTTCACTGAATTGCAAGCCCTGAGCTAAAAAAAGCTTTTTCTTCTCTGGGTGGGTGGATTGATGTGGCTCATCGGGTGTTCTTGCCGGGTGCCGTATAATGGCAGGATTGTCTATGGGGAAGGACTGATTATGACGGCTCAAGTTCATCATTGTGATATTTGTATCGTGGGGAACGGTGCGGTAGGTAAAGCGGCAGCGTTGGGCTTTGCGCAGGCAGGTTTACGGGTGGCGGTGTTGGGGCGCAGTGCTGCGCTGACGCCGGTGTCACCTGGCTGGGATGTGCGGGTGTTTGCATTGAATCATGTTGCTCATAAGTTATTATCGTCCTTAAAGGCATGGGATGCGCTGGACATGCAACGCGTCGCCCCGGTGACTGAAATGCAGGTAAAAGGTGGCAATGCGGCGACCGATGGGCAACTTGGGTTTGATGCCTATGGTGCGCGTACCGAAGAATTAGCGTGGATCGTTGAAGATAGAAATTTAAATCACGCTTTAGATACCGCAATGAAATTTGCGCAAAATTTAAACCTGGTCGTTGGCCAGGCTAAGCAAATGTTTTGGCACGCGGATTCAGTGGAAGTGTTACTGGAAGACGGGTCTTCGATTCAGTCCAGTTTGATCATCGGTGCAGACGGTTCGCAATCGTGGGTACGTGGTCAATGTGATATCGGGCTCGATTATCGCTCTTATGGCCAAAAAGGTGTGGTGACGAATTTCGAATGCGAGAAACCGCATCATGGCGTGGCGCACCAATGGTTTGTCGAAGAATTAGGCATTATTGCGTTGTTGCCTTTACCGGGTAATCGGGTGTCGCTGGTGTGGTCGGCACCGGATGCGTTGGCGGCGACTTTGTTAAGTGAACCGTTGTCACAGTTGGCTGCGCGTTTGGAAGCATATTGTTTATCGACATTAGGGCATTTGACGCCAGTCTTACCGGAAGAAATCAAAGTGTTCCCACTGACCTTGATGCGGCCGCATAGTATGATTGCAGAGCGTGTAGCCCTGATCGGGGATGCTGCACATGTGGTTCACCCGTTGGCGGGGCATGGAATGAATTTAGGTTTTGGCGATGTTGCGAGTTTGTTGGAGTTGGTCAAAACCCGTGAAGATCATCGCGATTGTGGTGATGCGCGCGTGCTGGAACGTTATCGTCGTGCGCGCAAAGAAGATGTGCTCATGATGCAACTAACGACAGATGGCTTGGCACGCTTGTTTGGTTCAAATCTGGCACCAATACGTGTTGCACGTAATCTTGGGTTGAACTTACTGAATCGTTTGCCAGTCATAAAAGGCAAATTAATTTCACACGCAATGGGCAATCGATAAATAGTAGTTCGATGAATGGCGAAGGCCAAAGAAGGAATAAAATGAATTTTAAGCAATGCTTCGTTGGCTTGATGTTAGCGGCCTCTACTGCAACGTCAGGGTTGGTGTTGGCGCAGACACCGCAAGAAGTCGCAATTAAAAAATTGGTTGAGCCTAAATTGGGTGAAGGCGTCAAAGTTGATTCAGTCACAAAAACGCCGTATTCCGGTTTGTATGAAGTGAGAGTCGGCGCGGACGTCGTCTACACCGATGAAAAAGCACAGTTTTTATTTATTGGAAATGTGGTCGATGCTACAAGCGGCACCAATTACACCAAAGCCAGAGTTGAAGAGTTAAATAAAATTAAATTCTCTGATTTGCCTTTGGACTTAGCTTTAAAGACGGTCAAAGGCGATGGTAAGCGCGTGATTGCCGTATTTGAAGATCCGAACTGCGGTTATTGCAAGCGCTTCCGGAAAACCTTGGCCGGTATGAATAACATCACCGTTTATACCTTCATGTACAACATTCTGGCAGATGACTCCGCAGTGAAATCTAAGAATATCTGGTGCGCCCCTGACCGTAACAAAGCCTGGGATGAGTGGATGGTCAATGGCAAAGTGGCACCGACTGCAGCGGCCAATTGCGCCACGCCTAACGATAAAGTCCTGGCTTTAGGTCAAAAACTAAACGTTCGCGGCACGCCAGCTATTTTCTTTATGGATGGTACGCGGGTTCCTGGCGCGATGGAAGCTAAGGGGTTGGAAGAGAAATTCGCGAGCTTGGGCAAGACTAAACTCAATTAATTTGTTGATTAGCCGCCCCGATGACGACGCTTTCAAATTGGACTGGCATTTTACTGGCCGCCGGAAGAGGGCGTCGTTTTGACCCACTTGGACACGAAGATAAGTTGCTTCAAATACTTCCCGGTGGCGCTAGTGTGGCCTGTCAAAGTGCAGCAAACCTGCGGGCAGTAACGTCTCAAATGTCTGTTGTGGTACGCGCTGACAACACGCGCTTGCTACAAGTGCTGCATCAAGCAGCTTATCCCACTTTACGATGCCAAAACGCAGATGAGGGGATGGCAGCCTCATTAACGGCTGCTTTGCAATCGACAACTGCCAGCACTGGCTGGATTATTGCTCTGGCGGACATGCCCTTTGTGCAGCAACAGACGATCTCTCTGGTGCTTCAAGCTTTGCAAGATGGCGCGGATATTGTTGTACCTGTCTATCAAGGGAAGCGCGGCCATCCAGTCGGATTTAGCCGGCACCACTTACCAGAGCTTTTGACCTTGCGTGGCGATCAGGGGGCGCGCCGCTTATTGCAGCAATATCCAGTTTGCGAAATTGCTGTGGATGACCCAGGTATTCTGCAGGATATCGATCTTCCGGGCGATTTAAACGCATATCTGCCTTAAATCGGAACTTCGGCCTCTTACTTTTAACTGGTTTTATCGATCTGTTACGATCAGATATATCTAACTCCTGGTTTTCCTCTTAGAATAGTGGTTTTCGTCAATTTGAACGAAATCAGTTTTGCACATGTTTTTAGCGGGAATTTATGAATATTCTGAATCAAAAACTCGCCATCCGACTTGGCTTTGCCGGTCTGATCCCTTTTATTTTGTTGACGGCGGCATGCTGGTTGGTGCCTTCGGATCTACTCAATAATTTTATCCGGGCGCAACTTGCCTATGGTATTGCGATTCTGTCTTTTCTGGGCGGCGTTCACTGGGGTATTACAATTATGGCAAGAGGCGAGGACGTTGAAGAAACACGTAAAGCATTAATTTGGGGCGTCATTCCCACTATTATTGCATGGTGTTCTTTGTTCAATTTGTTGATCGGCTTTTTGGTGCAAGTAGTGGGTTTTATTGCTGCATACAAGATCGATAAAAAACTCTATGAGAGTTATGCGGTACCGTCTTGGTTCATTGATTTGCGTTTGCAACTCACTCGTGTGGTTGTCACGGCACAGATATTCACTTTCATTGCTGCGAACGTGCGCACTTAATCTCTATTACACGTAATTATTATCAGAAAGATCGTTTAGCATGTCAAAGACGACGCAAAGCAAGAGACAAATGGCGGTTCCGGTTGGTATTGCAGGCGCAGTGCAATACACGATTGTTCCCAAAGATCTGGCAGCACATTTGTTTGATGTTACGCTGGAAATTGCCCAGCCAGAGGCAGAAGGACAGATCGTTAGCTTACCGGCATGGATACCGGGTAGTTACATGGTGCGTGAGTTTTCACGAAATATCGTGCAGATCAAGGCCACCTCAGAGGGTAAAAAGGTCGCTCTCAAAAAGCTTGACAAGCACACCTGGCAAGCGACTCCTTGTCAAGGTTCCTTGATAGTTACCTATGAGATTTACGCTTGGGATTTGTCTGTCCGTGCAGCACACCTCGATCAATCGCATGGTTTCTTTAATGGCACCAGTGTATTTTTGAGTGTGCGTGGACAAGAAGCCGCACCCCACATTGTTGACATCCAGCGTTCTGCTGATGCTGCTTGTAAAACCTGGCGGGTGGCGACCTCTTTGCCTGAGTTGAAGGCAAAACGCTATGGTTTTGGTACCTACATTGCTGCGAATTATGACGAATTGATCGATCATCCGGTCGAGATGGGTGACTTTGCATTAGCGACATTCGAAGCGCATGGTGTACCTCATGATTTTGTGGTGACCGGTAAAGTGCCTAATATGGATATGTCGCGTATGGTCGCCGATGTACAAAAAATATGTGAAGCCCAGATCGCCTTCTTCGAACCGCGTACCAAAAAAGCCCCCATGGATCGTTATGTGTTTATGACCATGGTCGTTGGTGAAGGTTACGGCGGCCTCGAACATCGTGCCTCTACCGCACTGATCTGTAATCGTAACGAAATTCCTCTCAAGCATCAGCCGGAAATGAGTGAAGGTTATAAAAGCTTTTTAGGTTTATGTAGCCATGAATATTTCCATACGTGGAACGTGAAGCGGATCAAGCCAGCCGCTTTTGCGCACTATGATTTGAGTCGCGAAAATTACACCAGCCTATTATGGTTATTTGAAGGTTTCACTAGCTATTACGACGATTTGATGCTGGTGCGTGCCGGCGCGATTGACGAAGCGGCTTATCTGAAATTGGTGTCCAAAACCATCAATATGGTGACACGAGGTAGCGGTCGCTTAAAACAAAGTGTTGCTGAGTCTAGCTTTGATGCATGGACTAAATACTACCGCCAGGATGAAAATTCACCGAATGCCATCGTTAGTTATTACACCAAAGGCTCTTTGGTTGCTTTGGGTTTAGATTTGACGATACGTGCGGCAACGGAAGGTAAGAAATCCCTCGACGATGTCATGCGCGCGTTGTGGCAAAAATTCGGGCGCGATTTTTATAGTCGCAGCCTGAACGGTACGCAGCAAGGCTTAGAAGAAAATGATATCGAAGCGTTGATTGAGCAGGCAACCGGTGTCAATGTTCGTCGGTTCATAGACAAGCATGTGCGGAGCACTGAGGACGTGCCACTGGCAAAACTTTACGCCGACTTTGGCGTCACTCTTGATGCGGGCGCTGGTAGCAAAAAAGCAAGTCTGGGTATCAAAGTCGCTCGCGATGGCAATGACTGTAAGATAGCCAATGCGTTCGAAGGTCGCGCAGCGCACCTGGCAAGATTATCAGCGCAAGACGTGCTTGTTGCGATCAATGGTTTGCGCATTACCTCAGCAGATGTGGTAGATGGACTAAACATTGCGATTGGACGTTATCGCATCGGTGAAACCGTGGAGATCCACGCTTTCCGTCGTGATGAATTGTTGGTGGTGAAAGCGAAGCTGCAGGCTGATGACGTGCCGGTTAATCAGTTAAAACTTGAAGTCGATCATCAGGCGGTATTGGCGACAGCACGTCCTACGTATAAGAAAGCTGCGAAGCGTTAAGTTAATTGCGTTGATAAAAAAAGCCGTTTGCGTATCAGTGCGCAAGCGGCTTTTTTGTTGGGCGGGAGCGTTGCTTTAGACAAATTGTGCCGACACGCAGTGACGGCACCCGCAGGGCAAAGTCTGAGCGTCGCCTTTCGTTTGCTTTCGTTTGCTTACTTTGCTTTGGCGACGCAAGGAATAGGAAGTGGCTGCCGGGCCACCCCCGGATTGGTTCGACGAAGTGCGATCCGCTTAGATTTGTAAGTCTCAAATTCGAAAATATAAGGGGGCTTGCACGAAGCACATAAAATCAAAAAAACAACTTCTGCAATTCAGCCCCAGGATTCTCCGCACGCATAAATGCCTCACCCACCAGGAAGCTATGAACATTCGCATCCCGCATGCGTTTCACATCTGCGGCATTCAAAATACCTGACTCTGTGATCACCATTTTGTCTGCGGAAATACGTGGCAATAGACCGATCGTCGTATCTAATGTGACTTCAAAAGTACGCAGATTGCGATTATTAATACCCAGTAGCGCGGTTTTTAATTTCAATGCAGCGTCGAGTTCTTCTGCGTTATGAACCTCAACTAACACACTCATTCCCAGTTCATGGGCACAAGCTTCCAAATCTGCCATTAAGCCATGATCTAAGGCGGCAACGATTAACAGTATCGCATCCGCGCCCCATTTTCTGGCTTGATAAATCTGGTAAGGATCGATTATGAAGTCCTTACGCAAGGCTGGAATAGTGCAGGCAGCACGTGCTTGTTGCAGATACTCTGGCGCGCCTTGGAAAAAGTTCACATCGGTCAATACCGATAAACATGCCGCACCATGTTCAGCATAGCTTTGTGCGATCTCTGCTGGTTTGAAATCGGCGCGCAATATGCCTTTCGATGGCGATGCTTTTTTCACTTCGGCAATCACCGCTGCCTGACCTGCCGCGACTTTATTGCGTAAAGCAGTTTCAAACCCGCGAATCTGTCCACGTGCATCGTGATCAGATTCAACGTCACCTCGCAAGCTGATCAGAGATTGATATTTTTTTGCTGCAGCGACTTCATCCTTTTTGACGTCGAGAATTTTGTTGAGTATGTCTGACATATTATTTTCCGAGTTGCTGAGTGACGGTAATGAATTGCTCCAGTTTAGTGAGCGCAGCACCCGAAGCGATGGTTTCTTGCGCTTTTCTGACGCCATCGGCAATGGATGTAGCAATGCCCGCGCCATACAATGCTGTACCGGCATTCAACGCAACAATGTCACGTGCCGGGCCATCAATGTTATTCATCACTTCCATAATCTTTGCGCGAGATTCGACCGCACCTTCAACCCGCAGATTACGATTCGATACCATCTGTAATCCGAAGTCCTCCGGGTGAATATCATATTCATGAATTTCGCCATTAATCAATTCACCCACCATGGTCGGTGCACCGAGCGAGACTTCATCCATGTTGTCACGACCCCACACAACGATCGCATGTTGCGCGCCGAGGCGTTGTAATACACGAACCTGAATCCCAACCAGATCGGGATGGAAGACGCCCATCAAAATATTGGGCGCACCTGCTGGATTGGTTAACGGACCTAAGATATTGAAAATCGTGCGCACACCCAATTCTTTACGAACGGGCGCTGCATGCTTCATAGCGCCATGATGATTTGGTGCAAACATAAAACCGATGCCAGTTTGCGCGATGGATTGGGCGATTTGTTCTGGTTTTAAGTTGATGTTGACGCCTAGTGACTCCAACACATCTGCACTTCCTGACGACGACGAGACACTGCGACCACCATGTTTCGCTACGCGCGCGCCGGCGGCAGCGACGACAAACATCGAGGCGGTAGAAATGTTGAACGTATTTGCACCATCGCCACCGGTGCCGACGATATCAATCATGTTTTGCGTATTGGCGAGCGGCACTTTGGTTGAGAACTCTCGCATGACCTGCGCCGCAGCGGTGATTTCGCCGATGCTCTCTTTTTTGACGCGTAGTCCCATGGTCAATGCGGTGATCATGACCGGCGACAATTCGCCACTCATCAGCTGACGGAATAAATATAACATTTCATCGTGAAAAATTTCACGGTGTTCGATCAGACGTGTTAATGCTTCTTGTTGAGAGATGGTCATGATGCAGTTCCAGTCAAAAAGTTTTTCAGCAAAGCGTGGCCGTGCTCAGAGAGGATGGATTCAGGGTGAAATTGCACGCCTTGCAAATCGAATTCTTTATGGCGAACGCCCATAATTTCACCGTCATCTGTCCAGGCTGTGACTTCGAGGCACGCTGGCAGACTTGCACGTTCTATCGCCAGAGAGTGATAGCGAATAATGGTATAAGGACTGGGTAAGTTCTTGAACACACCCACGCCAGTATGCGCAATGACCGACGTCTTGCCATGCATAACCTGTTTGGCGCGAATAATCTTGCCACCGAATGCTGCACCAATACTTTGATGCCCAAGGCATACGCCAAGAATCGGAATTTGTCCGGCAAAACGTTCAATCACTGGAATCGAAATCCCTGCTTCATGCGGGGTGCATGGGCCTGGTGAAATACAGATGCGATCAGGTTTTAATGCTGCGATTTCATCGAGTGTGATTTCATCGTTACGGAATGTGCGAACATCCTCACCTAACTCAGCAAAATATTGCACGAGGTTATAAGTAAAAGAATCGTAGTTGTCGATCATTAATAACATTTAAATTTCTCCATCCAGGCCATCTTGCACTTGTTCCGCTGCACGCAATACGGCGCGGGCTTTGTTTTCGGTTTCTTGCCATTCCATTTCTGGTACCGAGTCGGCAACCACACCTGCCGCGGCTTGCACATATAACATGCCGTCTTTCAATACGCCGGTACGGATGGCAATGGCGAGGTCCATTTCGCCACCAAAAGACAAGTAGCCGCACGCGCCGCCGTAGATGCCGCGTTTCACAGGTTCCAGTTCATCGATTAATTCCATCGCTCGGACTTTTGGTGCGCCAGATAAGGTGCCCGCCGGGAAGGTCGCCTTGAATACATCGAGGTTCGTCAGATGTGGCTGCAAGATGCCTTCGACGTTTGATACGATGTGTTGTACATGCGAGTATTTCTCGATGACCATCTGGTCGGTGACTTTAACGCTGCCGGTGGTGGCGATGCGACCAATGTCGTTACGTGCTAAGTCGATGAGCATGACGTGCTCGGCAATTTCTTTTGGATCGGCTAATAGTTCTTTAGCGAGTTCAGCGTCACGCTCAGGTGTGGTACCGCGTGGACGGGTGCCAGCGAGTGGGCGTATTGTGACTTTTTTACTGCCGTCATTGAGCGTTTCGTTGCGGACTAAAATTTCTGGTGATGCGCCAATGATCTGCATGTCGCCAAAATTGTAGAAATACATATATGGCGAAGGATTGAGAGAACGTAATGCGCGGTATAGCGATAACGGTGAATCGACGTACGGTTTTTTGATTCGCTGCCCCACCTGCACTTGCATGAGGTCGCCAGCCATGATGTATTCCTTCGCTTTTTCGACGGCCTTTAAATAATCTTCTTTGGCGAAGTCGCGAATTGATTCAGTGCGGACGGAAGCGGACGTCACCGGTGCGTCAACACTACGACGCAACATAGCGCGCAAATCACGCAAGCGCTGACGGGCTTTTGACCATGCTTCTGCTTTGGTCGGGTCAGCGTACACAATCAGATATAACTTGCCAGAAACATTGTCGATGACCGCTAATTCTTCGGTCAGTAATAATTGAATTTCAGGCAAGCCCAGATCGTCTTTTGGGGCTTTGCCAGTGAGGCGTTTTTCAACGTAACGAACGGCATCGTAACCAAAATAACCTGCCAGACCACCGCAAAAACGTGGCAAGCCCGGGCGCATCGCAACTTTAAAGCGGTTTTGAAATTCTGCGATAAAGTCGAGTGGATTCTTTTGATGTGATTCGACGACTTTGCCATCGGTCACCACTTCAATCAATTCTCCGTTTGTTCTGACTAAGGTCTGTGCTGGTAACCCGATGAATGAATAACGGCCAAAGCGTTCGCCTCCCATCACAGATTCCAGCAGGAAGGTATTTTTCCCGGCTTGTTGCGATTGTGCCAGTTTTAAATACAGTGTCAGCGGTGTTTCCAGATCAGCGAATGCTTCCGCAATCATCGGAATACGGTTGTAGCCTTGCGCGGCCAGCGATTTGAATTCGAGTTCGGTCATGGTTTTCTTTCAGCCGCCAGCCTTAGCTCTAGATGCATGTAATGCTCTATATGCTGCAGTTCAGCGATACGAGCAACAAAGCGCGCATCAGGAGTAGGGACGGATAAGCTAGATTGATAAAACAAGCAAGGAGATGTGCTTAGGATGTGCACAGCCACTCGCGGCATTCTAAGATTAAGAGAATTGCCAGCGTCGCCATAGCCAGGCCTCAAAGGCGCCTGGTGTCATTGTCGGACGTTTGTTATCGAGAAACATTCGTGAGTGGAATGAGGTGAAATTAATTGTATTAGTGCGTACGTTTTTTTGCCGCAAACAGTTGTGCTGCTTCCAACAAGGTTTCGACTATACCATCACTTTGAATATTTTGTATAGCCTCGCCGTGGTTGTAACCATACGGTACAGTCAAGACAGGACAACCGGCGGCGCGTGCTGCTTGCGCATCGTTGCTGGAATCTCCGATGGCAACAATCTGTTCTGGCGCCAGATTAAACAAGTGACAGACTTCTAATAAAGGCAGCGGATCTGGTTTCTTACGTGGAAAAGAGTCGCCACCAAAAATGACTTCAAAATAAACCGATAAACCTTTTTTTTGCATCAGAGGAACTGCAAAAGCGATGGGTTTATTGGTCACGCACGCCAGTCGCAAGCCTTGCGCGCTCATCGCCTCTAAACCCGCAATGACGTCGGGATAGAGGGTGGCTTGATCGCCGTTAATATCTAAATAGTGGCGTTGGTAGGATTCGATCGCCATCGCAAAGTATGCACGGCTTTGCTCGGCGTCAAAATCGAGCGCCAATACTTGTCGAATAAGGTGTTCTGAGCCTTTGCCTACCATAATTTTAATCATATCGAGGCTGATCGGCGCTAAAGCCAAGTCGGCGCGCATGCGGTTGATTGCCAGCAAGAAATCAGGTGCCGTATCAAGCATGGTGCCATCAAGGTCAATGATGACGGCTTGTATATCAAAAAACATAAAGTTGCTTAGTGTTGCGTAAAAGTTAAATCGAACATCATAGTATTGGTGCGGTTTACAGGACATTTTCCTCTCGAAAACCGCATCAATACTCGTGTTTCATTTAAATTTACTCAGGGTTTTGAGTGGATCAAGGCGGCAGTGCCCTGATCGATGGTCTTGGTATGAGGTATAAACGAGACTGTCGTCAATGTTCAAATTTGAAAAAAATCAGATTTTGCTTAGCTCTGAACGCATGGCGTCAATAACTGCTCTGTAATCAGGTTTGCCAAAGATTGCTGAGCCCGCCACAAAGGTATCAGCACCGGCTGCCGCAATTTCAGCAATATTGTCGATTTTGACGCCGCCATCAACTTCTAGCAGGATGTCGCGGCCAGATTCATCAATTAACTTACGCACCGCAGCGATTTTTTTCAGTGTATGTGGAATGAACGACTGTCCACCAAAGCCGGGATTGACTGACATCAGCAAAATAATGTCCAGTTTATCCATGACATGTTCCAGAACGCTCAGTGAAGTTGCTGGATTCAATACGAGTCCCGCCTTGCAACCATGATCACGGATGAGTTGCAGACTACGGTCAATGTGTTCTGAGCCTTCTGGGTGGAAGGTAATGATATTCGCGCCCGCTTTTGCAAAGTCTGGGATGATGCGATCGACTGGTTTTACCATCAAATGCACATCAATAGGTACTTGCACATGGGGACGTATGGCCTCACATACGAGTGGGCCTATAGTCAGATTGGGCACGTAATGGTTATCCATGACATCGAAATGAATCATATCGGCGCCGGCGGCAACAACATTGCGCACTTCTTCACCCAATCGGGCGAAATCGGCGGAAAGGATACTAGGAGCGATGCGGTAGGTAGTCATAGTTAAGGTCCTGCAAATGAAAGATGCACTATTTTAACTCGCAGCTCTCATGCCGTCTCGGCAAACCTCTGGCACAATGACAAATTCCTTAAAGAAGCGTTGCAGGCAATTACTAAACGTCTTTTGCTGCCGCGTTCTACAATGGTCATTGGATAGTCAATGAATAGTGAAATTGTAAAAAATTCCTTTAAGAGACTAATAACTAATAGCTAATAGCTAAACAATGGCTAAACAATGGCTAAACAATGGCCAAACAATAGCTAAACAATAGCTAAACAATAGCTAAACAATAGCTAAACGCAACCGCTGATCGGTGCAATAGGGGCAAGCATGGCAACATATGAAATGAGCGTCAACGTCGTTACCAAATATATATTGGAACAATCTGACCCGGACAATGATAATTTTGTATTTGCATACACAATTACCATCAAGAATACAGGCACAATCGCTGCCCAGGTGATTTCGCGTCGTTGGTTGATTACCGATGCCAAAAATCAAACCGAAGAAGTAAAAGGCTTGGGCGTCGTCGGACATCAGCCGTTTTTACCGCCAGGACAGAGTTTTGAATATACAAGTGGAAGCGCGTTAAAAACGCCACAAGGCAGTATGAAAGGTGAATACTTCTGCGTGGCAGAAGATGGGCATCGCTTTGAAGTGGAAATACCGGAATTTGTTCTGTCTTTACCGCGAACCCTGCACTAACTATTCCGGCTTATTTGCCTTGGGTTTGCGTCTTTTTGGTACTTGCTTTGTGTGTTCTGGTTTGCGACCAGAGAACATGGTCCACCAAACGATGAAGATCAATAGACATAAAGCAAATGCCGCTTCCAGCACCAGTATTAACATTGCAGACATAGAGATAATCTTTAATTCAAATATGTATAAGAGCTGTCGGTAACGCTTAATTGTTTCGTTTATCAACCCAATTTCGCACCAATTTCACACCAATTTCACACCAATTTTGCACTAACTCAACACGAACTAAACACTATATAGGAGTATTTATGGAATTCGAATGCATCATTGTAGAAACCAAAGATAAAGTTGGTTTAATTACCTTAAATCGTCCTAAGGCATTGAATGCCTTGAATGATCAGTTAATGACTGAGCTTGGCCATGCGTTAAAGAGCTTCGATAAAGACGAGGCGGTTCAATGTATCGTAATCACTGGCAGTGAAAAAGCATTTGCTGCAGGCGCTGATATTGCAGCCATGGCCAATTACACATTCATGGACACCTATAAAGAAGACTATATCACTCGTAATTGGGAAACGATTCGTCAAATCCGTAAGCCTGTGATCGCCGCTGTGGCCGGTTACGCATTGGGCGGCGGTTGTGAATTAGCGATGATGTGTGATTTCATTATTGCTGCTGACAATGCGAAGTTCGGTCAACCAGAAATCAAATTGGGCACCTTGCCCGGTGCTGGCGGGACACAGAGGTTACCACGCGCAATTTCTAAATCTAAAGCAATGGACATGTGTCTGACAGCGCGCATGATGGACGCTGCAGAGGCGGAACGCGCTGGCTTAGTTTCTCGTGTCGTGCCATTAGATAAGCTGATGGAAGAAACATTGACCGCAGCCAACACGATTGCGGGCATGTCTTTGCCTATCATCATGATGGTCAAAGAATCGGTCAATCGTGCCTATGAAACGACCTTGTCCGAAGGTGTGCATTTTGAGCGTCGTTTATTCCAGGCCAGTTTCGGCACAGAAGATCAAAAAGAAGGGATGAAAGCTTTTTTGGAAAAACGTCCTGCTGAGTTTAAAAACAAATAACATATAAATTATTTTAAGAGTTCACTTGCGGGATTGGGGTGAACTTTGCTATAGTTCGCCTCCCGCTAAACGGGATGCAAGAAAGAAGCAGCAGCCAGGAAACTCCGGTGGTTTGATTTGATGAAGTTGGCGCGAAAGCGACAAGATCTGCATAAGATGCATCGAAACGAACAGCAAAAGCAGCAAGGGAGTTGACAGGGTAAATAAAGTGCTGCATAATCTCGCTT
>NZ_JBMPPH010000053.1:0-22349 GCF_049340285.1 Undibacterium sp. SXout20W
TACACAACAGGAGATTGATCACGCCATGAATAGACTGAATAATCGACCAAGAAAAAGGTTAGGATACCTTACACCCAATCAGGTATTCTTCAAAAATACGCTTGCACTTCAAAATTGAACTCGCGTTTTATTTTTATTTTTATTTTTGTTGGCGGGTTTCACCCGCCTTACTACACTGCGCTACCGCACGTCCTATCAGACACCCCTCTTCCGCAAGTGGAGGGGGGCTTGGATAAGCAAAAAAGGCGACGCTGAAACTTTACCCCGCGGGTGCCATCACTGCGGGTCAACACAAATTGTACGTCACGTAAAACGGCAAAGCATCTTGACCCGCTACACTCAGACAAAGATGCTTCCTGATCCATTTTCCGTGAAGCACAAATGGATCATCTCAAGCGGTAAAAGTCAAAAGCAAAATTGCCGTGGATACCGATACTCAATGGTCGGCCGTGTGCAACTCGCTAACTCAATTTCATATCCTGAGACCGGGTGAACTTCCTCATTTATTTGTTGTTAGACGCTGTACATTAAGGACTAATATGTATATATTTACAACACCATACTGTACTCGGTTATTTGATTGAAGTTGAACCTTAATCTCTCTATGAAAAAATCAGCTCTGCTTACTTTTGTTTGTGCCTCCTTTGTTGTTGATCAGTCGGCGTTCGCTGCGAGTTCAACGGCTACACCAGTCGTTGGCGTAACGGCAACTTCAGCAACTTCAGCAACTTCAGCAACTTCAGCAACTTCAGCAACTCCTGCAGCACCAATGCCTCAATCAGCAGCAGTGGCAGCACCAGCAGCAAAGGCACAAAATCCTGGCTCAGCAGCTAATATTCCCGATCAAAAAGCCATGCTCAATTTGATGCAAAGCTTTCCTGTATGGCGTGTTTATGAGCCCGTCGCACAAGAAATGTTGATCCCATTTGCGTTAAAGCCTGTAACAAAAGCCAGCTTGACGAAACTGGTGGATTTCCAGTTTTCTGAAAAAACGCAAGCAAGTTTCAAAGAGATGTTCGGTAACCCTGATCCGCTTCATATCAATCTGATTGACAATCCAGATGGCGGTGTCGATGTCAATATTTTGCTACAAGCATTAGATTATACGGATCCGCAATCGCAAAATCATAGCCGCTGGGATGCCTTGAGAAGTAGTGTAAGTTATAGCAAAGATTTTAAACATTTTAATAGCACAAGCGATTGGCCTTACTTTAGTCAAAGCTTTGGTGCCGATGCCAACCTGGAGCTGAAGCAAATTCGTATTGTGCAGGAAGCTAGTTACAATCCGCATCACATCGCTCTTGGTAAGGCCGCGATTACGATTCCTGAAATTAATTTTCAGGCACGCAGTGCAGGTAGCAATGTAAATGCGAAGAATGTGTTGATGACCTCAGATGTATCGCAACAAGGAAATAAGCTTAATATGGTGCTCGATATGAACGCCGCTGAAGTTCAATTTGCGGGTCATTCTATCGGTCCGATCCATATTGATTATCACTTCCTTAATTTGAACGAAGCACCTATGGCAGCCTTTATAAAGGAAGCAGCTGAACTCAATAAAGCGGAACCTTCAACGGAAAAAAAACTGGCGGAATCTCGCAAGTTATTTACGACAAAGTTTTTACCAATATTGTCACCTGCGTCACGTTTTGAAATCAGAGATTTGTCGGTCGTCTATCAATCGATGAAAGCCGCTCTGAGTGCTGCGGTCTGGCTGGAAAAAGCCAAGCAATCAGATATGAGCGACGTCAAGTTGTTACAGCAAAAAATTGCAGCGCATGTTGAATTGACGATGCCGAAAGCCTTAGCACTAAAAATCACCAAATTCATTGGAACTTTTCAGCCAAGCGCCAGCGTTGAACAGAAAGCAAATGCAGGATTGCAAAGTATGATAGCCAGTGGCATGGTCAAGGAAGAGCAAGACCAACTCAGTGTGGTTGTAGACTTTATGAACGGTGCCGTAAAAGTTAACGGTCACGAGATGAATAAGGCAGCAAAAAAATAATTGAAAACCAGTAAAAAACGCTTCATGCCGGATTTTTTGGATTCGACTTAGAAAGCTTGCAAATAGTCATCACTACATTATTTCTTGATGATTCTATTTTGAAATAAAAAATGCCGCGAAAATTTTTCGCGGCATTTTTTTGTTTTATAAAATTATTTAGTACAAGCTTTGCCGTGGTCTGGACGGTTGCCAGCTGCTTTTGCATCGGCTTCAGTCATATACGAACCTTCTTTAGTCTTACCGTAATATCTAGTACCTTCGCAGTGGTAAACTTTAGAGCTGGAGTTAACCCACACTTTACCCGCACCACCGCCGGCAGCTGCTGCAGCAGTCGGTGCTGCTTCTTTTGCAGGTGCAGCAGCTGGCGCTGCAGCCGCTGCTGGAGCCGCCGCTGCCGGAGCCGCAGCAGCCCATTCTTTGACACCCTTGTGACCAGAGCATGCGCCTTTTTTGCTTGCGCCGCTGTAGGCAGTGCCATCATTACATGTCGCACTTACTGTCGCCGCTGTATCAGCTGCCATTGCGGAACTCAGAACACCAGCAGAACCAGCAACGGACAAAATGCATGCCATTAAAATTGATTTGATTTTCATATTTATTTCCTCTTGTGGTTAAAAAAATTAACTGCTCTTTGGTGTGTTAGCCATCCTGGATAACGCAATTGTTAATGCTTCGCCGCCCAGTGTTTTGATCAGACCTGCATGTTGAGCGTAGAAATCACTCATATTCTCGACAATGCCTGCATCTTGTCGATGGGCATGATCTGCAAGTTGTTGTACTTGGTCGGGAGAAATTTGAGCGGCTTGCTCCGGCGTTACCGAGGCGCTCGTGCCACCCAATTGGGCCAAAATCGTGCTTAAGGCACCGCCACCTGCACCGCCTTCAATGGCGCTCAATACCTGCGGCCCCATACTGCTTAACAATTGATTGAGCATGCCAGCTTGTTGATCTGGATTGGCTTGTCCAAATAATTGGCCGACCATTTGACCGAACGCAGGTGTCTGGTCAGAATGAAACATGGTTGCCAAACCCTGGCTGATCAACTCAGCCGGTGAACCTTGCGCAATTTGATCAAAATGATTTTCTACAGAAGTGTTTCCGCCGATAACTTCTTGCAACAAGTTTCCTAAACCAAATCCCATAATGTTTCCCAGTTGAGTAATCTAAAGCGTAAAAATGGTTGAATGTCTTTTTTTTGAGTTCGAACAATCCCATAAAGGTAAATTTCGTAACAATTTGTGAGTCATTTGTCGCTTTTCGATTCTATCGATAATTAATTTCATTGCGATTACAGAATGACAAGCTTTGAGTTTTTTAGATGCAAAGTGTTGGGTGGCGTGAACAAATTTTCGGCCTGCAATTACAAGGACGGAAGATTTAGCACAAAGGTGCAAGGTGGCAACTTGTTTTCAGGCAAGCGAATCTTGGAGTTTTAATACGTGTATGCAGATCGATGCAACATCAAATTGCTGTGATGGGCAAAGTCTAGTGATGAGACAGTGACAGAAGGAAAGAAAGCGTCAATTGCCTGTTCGATTTTTTAGTGCGCAAATTGTAGGGCAGGTGCAACTCGCAAGATCTCGCGAGATGTAAGTCTGGCGCGGGCTATATCCACCCTACTTGATTGAAATTATCAAAGTAAAATTGACTCATTTTTACCGTAACGTCGACATATCGTTACAGTGAGGATTGCTGTCAATTTCCCATTTTTCTGCAATTTTCCGGCAAATGTACGGGGAGTAATTCCCGACCGTTTGAGCAAGTCCAGTAGACGTGTTCTTGTTGGTCAGTTTTCGGTATAAATAGCAGCTCTCCCTGCTTTGTTGATACCGTGAGTATCATTGTGGACGCATCAACCGACAAATGTCCGCCATCGACAATTTGTGGATTAATCGCGACTTGTTCTAATGAGCCCGGAATTTTATGATTGGTCTCATAATAGCTCGCCAGCGCCTGCCGGGCTGGTTCAGATTCAGTCACTGCAAGAGTGAGTTTAGCTTTGATTACGTAGGTTTGATATTCTGGCACTGCAACCGCTGCGAGAACGCCAACGATGTATACCATCGTCAATAAACCAAGTCCTGCACCAAGTCTGCCAGCATACGGAACAAATAGCGCTAATAAATAAGCAGCGCCATTACGTCTTGGCAACTTCGAGTCAGGGTTCAGCACGCGTGCAGCGCGCTTGACCAGCCATGGATAACCGCCAATTAGTTCGTGAAAGGACATCCAAAATCCGGAGGATTCCAGAGACTGATTAACATACGCTTGCACATCAAGGCTTTTCCATCGCACAGAGCCTGATGCTAACGCTGCCAAAGCTTGCGCAGCACCTTCGCCCGAACTGCTGCATGCGAGGCCGTGGCGATCGCACGTGCTCTCGCGTGTACGCGAATAGGCGGCCCCTACGAGTGGGAGCCAGAGCACAGGCCAGCGGATTAAATGCCCGATACCTAAATGCTTCCTTTTCAAGTGACCAAGTTCATGTCCGATATAAAATCGCACGCCATCGGTATGTACGTTCATTGCGTCAACAATATCTGACATCAAAAAGACATATTGTTTGCCAAGGAATTTGGTAGCGAATGCATTTAGACCGCCATTCCCATTCAGGATATAAGCTTGAGGACGCCCATTCATCTGCAAGCGCTCGCAGCAGTCTGAAAATTGTGCATAAAGATCCGGATACTGTTCAGCGGATAATTCGACAGCAGTTCCCTTGATGTGGGCAATTAAGGCGGACTGCGCAAATAAATAAACAATATATCCTATCGCGAGAGCGAATAAAGCAGTGCCGAAGGTGCCAATGATTAGGATTAACCAGGCAATAATTCCTAAAATGAGGGTAACCGTGGCTAACGTTCGTTCGCGCGAATAAGTAAGCTCTTTCATTGATTCGTCCTTATTTTTTTATAAAGTGATGAATAAGCATCATGAGCGATAGCTGGCGACTTGAATTCACTCAACATCTTATTGACCATCACATAGTTGTCATTCGGGATTTGGGACGGTAATTTAAAAATAAAAAAAATGCAACTTTATTAAATTAACCTGAATACTGAAGAGGACTTTAACAACACTGTGCTTCCGTGCTGGAAATTGCTGGTTTGTGCCAGACAATCGTAAAAAAGACGACAAGTCATGAAAAAAGCCCTAATCGCTTAGGGCTTTTTATACTTTGCAGCAGTGTCAAATACAGCTGCTTGAAATTGACAGCTTAGACGTTAAACAAGAAGTTCAAGACATCGCCATCTTTCACTACATATTCTTTACCCTCGGCGCGCATTTTGCCGGCTTCCTTGGCGCCTGATTCGCCTTTGTAGGTGATGAAGTCTTCAAACGCAATGGTTTGTGCACGGATGAAGCCGCGTTCGAAATCGGTGTGAATCACGCCGGCTGCTTGCGGTGCTGTGTCACCGATGTGGATCGTCCAGGCGCGCACTTCTTTCACGCCTGCGGTGAAGTAAGTTTGCAGACCCAACAATTTGAACGCAGCGCGGATCAGACGATCAAGGCCTGGTTCTTCCATGCCCATATCGGCCAGGAAATCAGTTTTGTCAGCATCGTCCAGATCAGCGATTTCAGATTCAATTGCTGCGCAGATCGCGACGATAGGTGCGTTTTGTCCGGCAGCGAATGCTGTCAATTGATCTAACAAAGGATTATTTGTAAAACCGGAATCAGACACGTTAGCCACGTACATGGCTGGTTTTGCAGTGATCAGACACAAAGGCTTGATTAAGGCCATTTCTTCTGCGTCCAAACCAAGTGCGCGCACTGGTTTAGCATCGTTCAGCGCTGGCATGATGCGTTCTAACAAGGCGACCAGTTTGGCTGCATCTTTATCGCCAGAACGGGCTTTTTTGTTTTCGCGATGAATCGCTTTTTCTACGCTGCCCATATCAGCCAAGGCCAATTCAGTTTGAATGACTTCGATATCGTCCAATGGGCTGACTTTACCAGCGACGTGGATCACGTTGTCATCTTCAAAACAACGAACAACGTTGACGATGGCGTCGGTTTCGCGAATGTGCGCGAGGAACTGATTACCCAGACCTTCACCTTTGGATGCACCAGCCACCAGACCTGCGATGTCGACGAATTCGACGATAGCGTTTTGAATACGTTCTGGCTTAACGATATCGGACAATTGTTTCAGGCGTGGATCGGGAACTTCAACGATACCAACGTTAGGCTCAATCGTACAGAAGGGATAATTTTCTGCCGGGATGCCCGCTTTAGTCAGTGCATTAAATAAAGTAGATTTGCCGACGTTAGGCAGGCCGACGATGCCGCATTTGAGACTCATGAAAATCTTTCTAAAACAAGGGGTTAGCGGTTTTATTGCATTTAACCAGAACGATGTTAAATGCGTATTGCATAAAACACACTGCGATGTGGGATCGGATCAAATCTGGGGTTGTTTAACAGGATTTTGTATCCGTTTTGTAGCCAAAAATTATGGCGATTGTAACCTTATCAGACGCACTTATCAAACGACTCGCGGTAAATGACAGAAGAATATTGCTGGAAAGCATATTCGTTGGATTGGTCGTCAAATGAACTAAAAAGCCAAAGACTGACAATCGTGTGAAGTCAAAAGGGTATTTTCGGCGCCAATCGATATTGGTTGCAGGGCAATTAAAATAGAAATGCTTGCATTTTCTAATTAAGCGTTTTATTCAACAATTGATTCTTGTCGACGTGCTATGTACGATAGAACACGTCGGCCATTCTTTGATGCGTAAAAGCAGAATGTAATTACCAATTAATTACCAATAAAAAAAGTGATTTTTTTTGTCACTTCTTTAATTAATGGAGACCTGTAAATCAATGTCAAAAAGATATTCCATTGGACACGTATTGCCATCACAACGACCAGGTTTAAACTTCGTCGAGACTAATATCTTTGCAATAGCTTTTGCTGTGTCTAGCGTTGGATAATTTACAAACCGTACATTCTGCGCTTCACCATTGGCGTCAATTAACACCAGCATTTTCACTTTGCCCTCGTTTTCGCGTCTTACGTGCATGCGAGCAATTTTTTCAAAAATTGGCGCCAGTCCATACAAAGGAAAAGGCGGCTCATCGTTTGCCTGCATATCGACATAATCCTTACGCAAAATTGCCTTGTCGGATTCACTGAGATCTTCATACCTTTTATGCATTGCAACTTTGCTAAATCCCACTTTTTCGCGGACATTGGATCCAATGGTGGGTCTATCGGCAAGTATGCTGTGAGCAAGGTCTTTTTCTTGTGCTAAAGAAATTTGTGTAAAACTCAAGAAAGTACAAATTATAAAAATATTTTTCATTTTGGCGTCTTTAAAAGCGTCACTATTCAATGAGAGCGACGACATAGAACCTGGTGACATCGTAGCTATTATCGTAGCTATTATCGTGGCTATTAATATGATATTAATTAAATAATGTTTTTTATGCAAATTTAATTATGAAACTAAAAAATAGCCTTTGAATTAAAAATCCCGCCTATTTAGCGGAATTGGCGGTCATTCTGACCCGCAGAGTACTGATTCGTTGTAAATAAGCCAGCAAGAAGCCGCCAGCAACGGTCAGGCCCAATACGAGTCCTATCCAGAATCCATGTGCTGCCATGGGCGTTGCCGGGTGCCAGGGCATCCAGGCAGGTGCCAATCCGAGCACGCATCCGATCGGCAGTGCGAAACCATAGAAAGCCATTAAATGGATCAACATCGGCATTCTCGTGACTTTATAGCCACGGATCGCGCACGAGGTTGTTACTTGCGCCGCGTCTGATAATTGAAAAATAGCCGCAAAGAGTAACAAGATTGCTGTGAGTTTCTGGACGTCGGTGTCCGTTGTATACGCAGCGGCGATCTGGTCACGAAAAATAGTGATGAAGGTCGCTGAGACAATTGCGAAAATTAAACCGATACCAACACCGATCCACGAAATAAAGCGCGCACGTTGTGCGTCACCTTCCCCGAGTGCCTGACCAACGCGGGTCGTTAGTGCAATCCCTATACTTAACGGCACCATAAATACCAGTGAAGAAAAATTCAGGGCAATTTGATTTGCAGAAACTTGAATCACACCAAAACGCGCGACCAGTAAGCCAACCGCACCGAAAGCAGATACCTCAGCAAAGTAAGTGATACCAATCGGCAGTCCTAGTTTAAGCATAGAGCGAATCTCGCTCCAGACAGGGCGTTCAAGATGGGTAAAAGGGTAAGTGGCACGGTAAACCCCGGCACGACGCACCCACAGTAACATGGCCGCCAACATGAGCCACAGTCCCATCCCGGTCGCCACGGCGCATCCTGTTGCACCTAATTGTGGCATGCCCAAATGGCCATAGATGAAAATCCAGTTAATCACTATGTTAAACCCCAGCCCGCCCAGAGCGATCATCATCACTGGCTTGGTTTCGTTCAGACTCGTCGTATAGCCATACAATGCGCGGTACATACCAAATGCTGGCAACCCCAGACTGATCACATGGACGAACTGTGACGCTTTTTGATTGACGATGTCATCGATATGCAAATGATCAAAAATCAATGTCGCTGCATTGAGGATCAGGCAGGCAATCAGCCCCACACCTAAACCCATCCACAAGGCCTGGCGCATGGTGTGTGGTATTTTGGTCAGATTATTGGCGCCAACTTCATGCGCGATGACGGCATTAATTGCCATCATGGTACCCATCACGGTGACTAAAACGATGGACCATAACGACGCCCCTAAGGATACGGCCGCCAATTCCCGCGCGCTGAGGTGGCCAGTCATGGCGACATCGGAAACGCCCATGCCGACGGTTGCAAGTTGACCGATCAAAACTGGCCAGGCGATTTGCCACAGGGCGGCAGCTTCAGTGCGAATACGGGTTTTCATAAGAATTGATGACTTTTTCAGATAGCCCGCTAGCTTACCCTATCACCCCGCTAAAGGGGGGAGGTCTCGCTGATAGCGCTTATGCGCCTTTAGTGATTGCGGGTCATTTAGTGCAACAGATTGAGTTAAAGAATTGAACAAAAGAATTGGACAAAAGAATTGATCGAAAAAATGATCGAAAAAATGATCGAAAAAATGATCGAAAAAATGATCGAAAAAATGATCGAGAGAATTGTTCCGAAGAATTGATCGTCATTTCCTTGACTTACTGAAATCTTATCCTAAAGTGATATCACTTTGATTTCATTGTGAGATCTTTTTGAATCAAAACAACATTTTCCAAGTAGCTTGTTCTTTCACAAATAACAATAACTAACCTACTACTAGCCTACTAATTCTTACTGGAATAACTATGAGTACCGAGACTACAGTCACTGAACACGTCGCAAATAGCGTTAGTAACAAAAGAGTGCTCCTGAAAGAGCGTAATCTGACCTCCTGGAATGGCTATGTGATGTTTGCCATCGCATTGGCGTTTCTGGCTGGCGCTGGCTATTTGATCTTTCAGCTTACACGACAAATCGAAGCGCCGCCAATGCCAGCTCTATTGCTACGGGGCTTGATGATTGCTATTGGACTTTTTATTTTGAAGGGTTTTTACATGTTGCAGCCCAATGAAGCGGCTTTGCTGACTTTATTTGGCGGTTACATGGGGTCGGATCGCAGCGAGGGCTTACGGTGGGTAAATCCGTTTTACGGTCAACGCAAACTCAGCTTGCGTGCACGCACCATGAACACGGCGCCATTAAAAGTCAACGACAAACGAGGCAACCCGATCGAGATTGGCGCCGCCATCGTCTGGCGTGTACAAGACACGGCTTTAGCGATTTATAACGTTGATGATTTTGATCGCTTTGTGAATGTGCAAGCTGAAGCGGCGATTCGTCATTTGGCGTCGCAATATGCGTATGACGATGGTGAAGATTTAGCAGAAGGCGAAACTACGCTGCGCGCTGGCGTTGAGATTGTTGCTGGCGCGTTACGCAACGAATTGCATCTGCGATTTGCTGCCGCGGGGATTGAAGTTGAAGACGCTAAATTAACGCATCTGGCCTACGCCGCGGAAATCGCTCAGGTTATGTTGCGTCGCCAGCAAGCCGAAGCGATTATCAGTGCCCGCAAAAAAATTGTACATGGTGCTTTCAGCATGGTGGAAGCAGCGCTGCAAGGTTTATCTGAACGTAAAATCGTGGAACTTGATGATGAACGTAAAGCAGCGATGGTGAGTAATTTATTGGTGGTGTTATGTTCTGATAAAGAAACGCAGCCAGTGATTAATACTGGCACACTTTATAATTAAATCCAACGCAATCCAACTCAACATTGTTCAACATAATTTAGTGTGCGGTGACGAAAATGTCTTATCCAGTTTATGTAGAAAAACAGTATTTAAAAGCGTTGTGGGTGTCAATGCCGGTGGTTGCCGCCTATATCGCTTGGCAATTTAATGTAGGCGCATTTTCTTCCTTTTCGGATTTACTGAACGGTTATGGAAGCGATGCTTTATCTTTGCTGTTCATTTTGATTATTGGTATCCAATTAAACTTTGGAACAATGACCATTTCGGTAGACGAGCAACAGATGCGCTGGAGATTTGGTGTGCTAGCGCTTCCATCATGGAAGGTGTCACTGAGCGATATTTCTGCCGTTGAGATTGTTGATCTTCGCTGGTATGAAGGCTATGGTATTCGCGTGACCAGCAAAGGCATGTTGTACCGTGCATCAGGTTCTCAGGGGCTGCGTATCGTGCAAAATAATGGTAAAAGTTTTCGTCTGAGCAGTACTGATCCACAACGTCTGCTCAATTATTTGCAGCCCCGCCTCGCGAAATAACAATGGCCAGTCCAGGTAAAAAATCTTTTCCCTTGCGTATTGATCCGGCTTTATGGGCAGAGATCGAACGCCTGGCATCGCAAGAATTACGTAGCGCAAATGCACAGGTGGAATACATGTTGCGACAGGCGCTTATCCAACGCGGTCGCCAGGTTCCACCAACGTCTGAAGAGCCAGACCAGGCTAACGATTAGCGATCAATTTTTGACACGCTAAAAATTCAAGGCCTGCACTTTTTTCATCTCCGGTTGAGCGATAAAGGCAATCAGCTCGTCGCGCATCCGTGCACTTTCCGCAATCGCGGTTTGCCACGCTTTTATTCGTTGTTGGTGATTTGTGCCGTAATAAAAAAAGTCTTTGCGGTCAGGTAATTTACCGCGTGGCAAGCTGCGCAAAAAGTCGTTGCTTGGTGAGATCATAATTACATTATCAAGCCAGTGTCCATGCTGTCCTGCGTGGGCGCGTCGCCATGGCAAAGATTTATCCAGCCATCCTGGGACAATGTGATCCGTAAAATGCGGATATAAAACTAATTCGTTTTTGCCCACGGCATTTTTTTCAGTCAGACGTGAGTACGGCAACGCTAGATGATAATCGATGATACCGCCATCCCAGTAAGTGCCAGTTGGTGTATGTGGAATATTTTTGACTGGCTCCATAATCAAAGGCAAGGTGCCAGACGCTAACAGAGCGGGGGCCAGATTATCGACACCCAATGCACAGAACTGCGTATCAAAATTATCAAATTTTTCTTTTAACCAAAATAGCGAATCACGCGCATCGCTAATGACGACGCGGTCCAGATGTTTGGCCAGACGAGAACGCGACGCCAGATTGGCGAAGGTCGCAGCGACGAAACCTAGTTTGGCCTTGCCTTCGGAACTGGGGGCATTTAACACGCCGCGCCCGCGATTCGTCATCAAATGCAGCCGATGCAGGGGCTGCTGTACGATCTCGCTTTCATAACCACCGATAAAGGCTTGCAACAGACTTTGAATTTCATTGGTGACATAATTGGCGCTGGGCTTTTCGGGATAGCTTTGTTCACAATACAAATCCGCCAAACGCTGAAAACCAGCAACCGGATCAGCGCAACTCGCCGCTGCCATGCGCCACGATCCTATCGACGCGCCGATCAGACTGCGTTCACGCGGTGCTGTTGGTAGCCACTCACCAAATAGCCACTGATCGACCGCCTGCAAAATCAACCCTTTTGGCCCCCCTGCGGCGGCAGGTATGACGGCGACATCTTGCGCATGTAAGCCGTGTTTTTGCAAATAGGCATAGGCTGTTTTACCAGCATGGATTTGGATTGCTGAACTCATATTGTGATACTCAAAAAAGACTTATAAGACTTATAAATTACCGCCCCGGCAGCTTTGTGACACCCATCCGTCGTCATTAAAATCTCACTCAGGCGATTATTTTGTCGTGTGCAATTGCATCATTGCTTCTGGAAACTTTCCTTCGGCTAGCAATGGCAAAATATCCATGCTTTTAGCGATGGCTTCATCGATCAGGGGCTGTTCTTCTTTGCGTGGCCGGTGCAAGACAAAGTCTGCCACGCCTTGCTGCAAATTCAAGGTACGTGGATGACCAATACCGATGCGTAAGCGCCAGTAGTCTTGCGTCCCCAAGGCTGCGGTAATATCTTTCAAGCCATTATGACCGCCTGACGAGCCGCCTTTTTTGAGCTTGGCAATGCCCGGCATGATGTCGAGTTCATCATGCACGACTAATACTTCGTCCGGTGTAATTTTATAAAAACGGCATAAGGCGCCGACCGATTGCCCGGACCGATTCATATACGTCTGCGGCTCTAACAACCAGACTTCGTTGCCAGCGATTCGGGTTTTACCAACGAGCGCATTAAAGTTTTTATCGCGCTGTAAGCTGACCGGAAACTGATCCACCAGCCAAAAACCCGCGTTGTGGCGGGTTTGTTCATATTCAGGGCCAGGATTACCCAGCCCTACGATCAAACGAATAGACATGTTATTGAGAAATTTTTAAACTTACTTTGACAGATTTAAGACTTGTGCTTTTTGAGCAGTGGCAACAAATATTTACCTGTCACGCTATCGGCATTTGCAGCCACTTCTTCTGGCGTTCCGCTCGCAATAATCAAACCACCACCGGCACCACCTTCTGGCCCTAGATCAATCAGCCAATCAGCGGTTTTAATCACGTCCAGATTATGTTCAATAATCACCAGCGTATTGCCCTGATCGCGCAAACGATGGATCACTTTGAGCAGCAGGGCGATATCGTGGAAATGCAAACCAGTCGTCGGTTCATCCAGAATATACAAAGTGCGGCCAGTGTCGCGTTTCGATAATTCGAGTGATAATTTTACGCGCTGTGCTTCACCACCAGACAGCGTGGTGGCGCTTTGACCAAGGCGGATATAACCCAGACCCACGTCCAGCAAGGTGTGCAATTTACGCGCAATGATAGGGACTGGTTTAAAGAATTCATGCGCATCTTCTACGGTCATTTCTAGTATCTGATGGATGTTCTTGCCTTTGTATTGCACTTCCAGCGTTTCGCGGTTGTAGCGTTTGCCGTGGCAGACATCACAAGGTACATACACGTCTGGTAAGAAGTGCATTTCGACCTTGATCACGCCATCGCCCTGACAGGCTTCGCAACGACCGCCTTTGACGTTGAATGAAAAACGTCCCGCGCTGTAGCCACGTTCTTTCGCCATCGGCACAGTCGCAAATAAATCGCGTATCGGCGTGAACAGGCCCGTATAAGTTGCCGGGTTAGAGCGTGGTGTACGACCAATCGGTGCCTGATCGACAGAGATCACCTTATCAAAATATTCCAGACCGCTGACGTGCTCAAACGCCGCAGGTTCTGCTTGCGAACCATATAAATGACGTGCTGCGACGTGGTACAGCGTGTCGTTGACCAGCGTCGATTTGCCTGAACCAGATACGCCAGTGACGCAAGTCAACAGGCCGACTGGTAAATGCATTGTGACGTTTTTCAGATTATTGCCACGCGCACCGGCAATCACTAATTGCTTATCGGGATTGCTGATAGTGCGTTGTTTTGGTACCGCGATTTCCAAGGCACCGCTCAGATATTGCGCGGTCAAAGAACGTTCGCTTTTCATGATATCCGCGAGTGTTCCTTGGGCAATGATTTCGCCACCGTGCACACCAGCACCAATTCCCATGTCCACCACAAAGTCAGCGCAGCGAATGGCGTCTTCATCATGCTCAACCACCAGCACGCTGTTGCCGATGTCGCGCAAATGTTTGAGTGTATCGATCAAGCGGTCATTGTCGCGTTGATGCAAACCAATGGATGGTTCATCCAACACGTACATCACGCCAGTCAGACCAGAGCCAATTTGCGATGCCAATCTGATCCGTTGTGCTTCGCCACCCGACAAGGTATCGGCACTGCGATCGAGCGACAAATAATCGAGGCCCACATTGTTCAAGAAAGTCAGACGGGAAGAAATTTCTTTGATAATACGATCTGCAATATCGCGCTTCGCACCATGTAATTTCAGGTGTTCAAAGAAATCCAGTGTCTGGCGCAAAGGCATGGCGCTGATATCGTAAATCGCTTTTTCTTGCTTGCCTGTGCCAACCTTGACGTAACGCGCTTCGATGCGCAAACGCGCGCCGTCGCAGGATGGGCATTGCTTTTCATTGATGAATTTAGCGAGTTCTTCTTTGACTGCCATCGAATCGGTTTCGCGATAACGGCGCTGCAAATTATTAACCACACCTTCAAACGTATGTTCTTTGACGACCGCGCGGCCTTTTTCATTGATGTACGTGAATGGAATTAATTGCTTACCGGAACCATGCAAAATAATTTGCTGCGCCGTTTCAGGCAATTGTTCAAACGGCGTATCGATATCAAAATCAAAAAACGCTGCCAGATTGGAGAGCATCTGGAAGTAAAACTGATTCCGTCTATCCCAACCTTTTACCGCGCCGCTTGCCAGCGACAAATTAGGAAACGCGACAATACGCTTAGGATCAAAAAATTCTATATGCCCCAGACCATCACATTCCGGACAAGCACCCATCGGGTTGTTGAAAGAGAACAAGCGTGGTTCTAATTCTTGCAAAGAATAGCCGCAAGTCGGGCAGGCAAATTTGTTCGAGAACAATTGCTCATGCTTGCTATCCATGTCCACCACCAGGGCGCGACCATTGGCAATGCGCAAGCAGGTTTCAAATGATTCTGCCAGACGTTGTTTGATTTCTTCTTTGACCTTGACCCGATCAACCACCACGTCAATCGTGTGTTTTTCGGTTTTCTTTAATTTTGGTAAGTCGTCGACTTCGTAGATTTTGGCTTCATGCGTGCCACTTTGCACACGGAAGCGGATAAAACCTTGTGCCTGCATTTGTTCGAACAAATCGACGTGCTCACCTTTGCGATTCGCCACAACGGGTGCCAGGATCATCAGCTTTGTGTCCTCTGGCATCGCCAACACCGCATCGACCATTTGCGAGACGGATTGTGCCGCTAACGGGTTTTCTGGATGATCCGGGCAGTAGGGCGTGCCGACGCGGGCATACAACAAACGCAGATAATCGTGGATCTCAGTCACGGTACCAACAGTGGAGCGTGGATTGTGCGAGGTCGCTTTTTGTTCGATAGAAATTGCCGGTGATAAACCTTCGATCAAATCGACATCTGGTTTTTCCATCAATTGTAAGAACTGACGTGCATACGCCGACAACGACTCGACATAGCGTCGCTGTCCTTCTGCATACAGCGTGTCAAACGCCAGCGAGGATTTGCCAGAGCCCGATAAGCCAGTGATTACTACCAGCTTATTGCGCGGTAAATCAAGATTGATGTTTTTAAGGTTATGCGTTCGCGCTCCTCTGATCCTGATCAACTCACGCTTTTGCATGAGTGCGATATCATCAGCGCCGAACTCAATTTCAGCTGGCTTTGGCGTTGCTGTGGCTTTTACGGCTTTTGGTCGTGTCGTCATAGTTTTTAAAACTGCAAGTGAACTGCGTTTGAACTGAATTTGGGCGGGAACAATCAACCTGCTACTATAACGGTTTTTTGAAAATTACCGCAGACTCCTCTGCGCTTTCAGTAAATTTGTCTGTACCTACCGGTTTTAAATATGACTTTAGCAACAAATTTTTCCACCGTTACCGAAACACCGGATGAAAAGTCAGGCATGAGTCCTGCCGAAATTCGTTCCAGTGCATCGCTAGCGGGTATTTTTGCTTTACGCATGCTGGGTTTATTCATGTTATCGCCCGTTTTTGCGATTTATGCAAAAACGCTGAGCGGCGGCAATAATCCCCTGATGATAGGGCTGGCGCTGGGCATGTTCAGTCTGGTACAGGCTTTTTTTCAGATTCCGCTCGGAATGGCATCGGATAGACTCGGACGCAAGCCGGTGATTGTTGCCGGGATGTTGATGTTTGTCGTAGGAGCATTGGTTTGTGCAGAGTCAACCAGCTTGATTGGCATTACTTTGGGACGCGCTATTCAAGGGTTAGGTGCAATATCTGCAGCGATTACTGCTTTAATTGCTGATAGCACAAGAGAAGAACACCGTACTAAGGCAATGGCGATGGTGGGCGGTTCTATCGGAATTTCATTTGCATTAGCGATGGTCATCTCTCCGGTCTTATTCGAAAGGCTGGGCATGCCGACGCTATTTGTCTTGATGGCAATGGCAGGTATTGCGGCAATCGCCGTGGTCTTGTGGGTGACCCCTGATGCGCCGCCGGTTCCCGTTGAGCGCGTTCCTTTTAGCGTCGTTTTAAAAAATCCTGAGCTGATGCGTTTGAACTTCGGGGTGTTTGTGCTGCATTTTGCGCAAATGGCAATGTTTGTCGTGGTACCCGGCGCCTTAGTACGAGTCGCTAATATTCCGCTGGCGGGCCATTGGAAAGTATATTTACCAGTCATGGTAGTTTCTTTTATTGCAATGTTGCCAGCCATTATCGTTGGTGAAAAGCACGCCAAAATGAAACAAGTGTTTCTAATTGCAATCGCTTTACTCCTTCTTGTTCAGCTCGGTTTCTGGCAATTCATGGAACATCCTGTTGCTCTGATCGCCTTGCTGTTTGGCTTCTTTATTGCATTTAACACCCTGGAAGCGAGCCAGCCATCGTTGGTTTCTCGCATTGCGCCAGCTGCCGCGAAAGGAGCGGCTTTGGGTGTCTATAACACTTTGCAGGCACTTGGTATTGCTTGCGGTGCTGCCGCCGGCGGCGTGATGAGCAAGTTTGCCAGTGCGCCAGCGATCTTCGCTTTGTGTGCTTTGTTAACAGTTATCTGGCTTATAATCGCAGTCAAAATGCCGGAAATACCTCGCCGCTCGTCACAACAGAGCGCAAAGAAGGTCTAAAGCCGCACACTATTCTTAAAAATTATCGGAATTAATCAGTAAAACAGGAGAAAACCATGGCATCCGTCAATAAAGTTATTATCGTTGGCAATTTGGGCCGCGATCCGGAAACACGTTATATGCCAAGTGGTGACGCAATGACCAGCATCACAGTAGCAACGACTGACAGCTGGAAAGACAAAGCATCTGGCGAGAAAAAAGAACAAACCGAATGGCACCGGATTACTTTTTTCGGCAAACTGGCAGAAATCGCCGGTCAGTATCTGAAAAAAGGATCACAAGTCTACGTTGAAGGCAGCTTGCGTACACGTAAGTACACCGACAAAGACGGCGTAGAAAAATACGCGACCGACATCAAAGCCGACAGCATGCAAATGCTAGGCGGCCGTCCAGGCATGGGCGGCGGCGCGCAGATGGACGACAGCGGCTACGGCGGTGGCGCACCTGCCCCGGCCCCACGCCAGGCAGCGCCAGCACCACGCCAACAAGCGCCCGTCTCACGTCCGGCACCGAATTTCTCGGATATGGATGATGACATTCCGTTCTGAGACCTAGTAGAGCTGATTCTGTAAACTATGTCCTGTAAGTCTATGATTTACAGGACATTTTTCTTATTTACATTTTTTTGATCATTTTTTTGATTTTTGCATTACCTAGTAAGCTGAAATGTAAACAAGAAAAGACGTAGCAGTATTATGCGTTTTTCAAAAAAATTATATTTCCAGAAGTAGATAGGCGTTCGCGATTCTTTTTTTCGTATTCAATCATGCTCGAAATCGTTAAATAGAGGGTAAGCGCTAAATTAACTCCACCTATCGCCCGGTTAACCCAACGACCTTAGGTCTCCAGGATCGCAATGTTCTCCCGCATACGAGTCCGCAGCATCTCCTGCCATTCGGGCTCCAGCCAGTGAGCAACCTGGTCAAAACCCTTACTGATACGCGTCAGTAGTGTATCAAGATAGCGACTAGCCTCGTCATTGCTGTCGAAACCAAAACGACGGGCGTCGGCCAGTACTGCCGAGCGAGAAATATCGAAACGCCCGGTTGACAGCTGCAGCGTCAATGTCCGCGGTGTCTCAACCGGATTCGGTACGACATCGAAAGCCGGTGCCAGACGCCAGCGTCGTTGCTCGTGTTGGTACACGACTGCATGATTTCGGACATGGTCATCATCATTTCCGCACACTGCATTAAAGACCATTCTCCCAAACAGCTCGCGCCGGTCTTCCACAGGAGCTCCTATGATGCGCAGTTCCTCCGCCAGACGCGGATAGCTCCAAAGGTCTGTTTGCGTTAATTTGTCTGGATACTCCGCCTGTAGCAGCGAAGCTGCGCTAACACACATCAAGCGTCGGTCTCCAATTCGGTCATAGCGCAGCACGCGCACCGCACTGGTTCCCTCGGCGGCAGGATGCAGAACAGTCGCCGCGAAATCCAAACCACTCGCCGCCCCCCATTGCTGGCCGACATGTTCGAGACAAGGTATGTCAGCAATATCGCTGGCGATTCTAGGCTTGACCAGCCAGTACTGCCCCTCATCGTCGCGCAAGGTCGCCTTGGGGCGAGCGCCCCCTACACTGGCAGTCTGTACTAAGCGGCGGCGAAGTCGGACGTCAACTGCCGGCCGTTGCGCGCTCATAGCTGCCAGCTCTTGCACCAGTAGCGGTAGCTGGATTAACTTAGGGTAGGAAAGCTGCGTCACCGAGGGGATGGGTCGTGTTCCTACGGCGAGGGCACCCCAGCGGTCAGCATTATTAGAAAGAATCAGATAGCGTGCCAGCAGCGTGCCTTCGGGCAGATTGTGCTCGCGCCGCAGCAGCGCCTGGCCCCATGAATCCGGACAAGCATCTCGCAGGACATCGTGCAGACCATTGTAGCGTGTCGCTGGCCGCTCGTCCTCCGGGCGGAAAGGCAAGTTGACCGGGTCTATCGCCCACGTGTGGCCTGCATCGACATAACTGGGGGCGTACTTGAATCTACCCGAGCCTGCAACGGGGCCAGCTAGATAGCGTCCGACCGTGACCCACTCGCCGTTGTCTGGACGTTGCAAATAAATGAATAAGGGCTTAGAAGTATTCAGCATCTACTTCGCATCCTCGTTCTTGTTGGCTGAGCTTTACTCTACGTTGAGGAGAGTCGGACCACAGGGCGGGTACTAGCGCAGGTATAGCATCCTCAAACACGCCCAAAATCAACAATGCAGCGAGGTAAGCGCCAGCAGCTGTACTTGGGTCGCCTTTCTCCATGCGGCGCAAGGTAGCCTCAGAAATACTCATTCGCACGCACAAGTCGGCGGCCGTAATGCGTTGGCGTAAGCGTTGCGTGTGGATGCAGCGCCCCCACGTGCTCAGGCGCTCCCGTACCAAAGTTGGCACCGTATCCACGTTCGAGAGCTTTTTAGGCATACGCGAAACCCCTCATAAAAAGTGTATTATAGATCATAAAGTGCTTTTTATGAGGGTTTATCGATGAGTGCGCTAATTATGAACTGCTCATTTGAGCAGGACCACAGTGCCAATGGAAATCTAAATATGGCGGTATGGAAGCAGCCGACGTAAAGCGCCTCAAAGACCTGGAGGCAGAGAGTCGTCAACTCAAAATGATGGTTGCTGATTTGTCGTTAGAGAACCATGCGTTCAAAGAGGTGATCGGTTTAAGGCGCTAACCCCGAACCAGAAACGGGATTTCGTCAAACAACTGCAAGAGCTTGACTTAGCCAGCGTCAGGCTTGCAAAGCGATGCAACTCTCACGTTCAAGCATGAGTGCACACAAAATCGCTTTTTACCGCATCTATTTGGCACAAAAAGTGGCACAAATTCATTTGCGCGCCACTTTATTTGGCGCGATAATGGCTGTGCTAGCAATAACTAGAGATAAAAATGCCAAAATCAATCCCGCCTCAAGAGTTAGACCAACTCGTCGAGCTGATTTCCTTACACCATGAAGGTGTTGGCATAGATGCACTCTTAAAAGCCACCGGCGGTAACATGCCGCGGCGCACCTTGCAGCGAAGACTGGCCTTACTCATAGAGCAAGGCCGTGTCCAAACCAGCGGAGAAAGCCGTGCATTGCGCTACCTCCGCACCCCGCGGATCGTCGAAGCATCAGCCCAAGAGCAAGCAAATGCTAAGGATCAGGCATCGTCCGAAGTTTATGTACCTACGTCACCGGAGGGCGAAGAGATTAAAGCTTATGTCCGCCAACCTCGTCAGCTACGTTCTCCAGTCGGCTATAAGTTGATATTTCTTGAGCAATATCACCCCAATCAAACCGCGTACCTGCCGCAAAGTTTGCGAGATCAGCTACACGTTCTGGGACGCTCACCGGCAGACCAGACACCTGCTGGCACCTTTGCCCGCGACATTCTGGGTCGCTTATTGATCGACCTGTCCTGGGCATCTTCGCAACTTGAAGGCAACACCTACAGCCGACTTGATACAGAGCGGCTGATCGAGTTCGGCCAGGCTGCCGAAGGTAAGGATGCACTCGAGACCCAGATGATCCTCAATCACAAGGATGCCATCGAATATTTGGTGCGGGATCCTGAACATGCGAACCTGACCACGGACACTATCATTGCGTTGCACGCATTTCTGTCTGATGGCTTGATGGCCGACCCATACGCTTGCGGACGCATTCGTAGCCGCGCGGTGGAGATCGGTGGGAGCGTGTATTTGCCCGTCGCCTTACCTCGGCGACTTGAAGAATTATTTGGCATCGTCATCGAGATGGCCGCGGAAATTAATGATCCATTCGAGCAGGCGTTCTTCCTGATGGTGCATTTGCCCTACCTGCAACCTTTTGAAGATGTGAACAAGCGAGTATCTCGACTTGCTGCGAATATCCCTTTCATCCGTCACAACCTGTGTCCACTGTTTTTTATCGACGTGCCGCAACAGGCATACGTGGATGCCATGATCGGTGTGTATGAATTAAACCGCATCGAACTTCTGCGCGATGTTTTCGTCTGGGCTTATGAACGTTCTTGTCAGCAGTATGTCGCCGTCAAACAAAATCTTGTGCCGCCAGACATTTTCCGTCTACGTTATCGACAGGCATTGACTGAAGTTGTTGCAGCCATCGTTCGCAGTGAAGAGGCCGCCACGGATGTAACGTTGCGTGCCAGAATACCAGCTACTGTGACGGATGCTGACAAGGATCATTTCATCGGATTGGCACTTGCAGAATTCAAGACGCTGCATCCGGGGAATGCCGTTCGTTTTGGTATCAGACCTCTGGAGTTTGCTGCGTGGCAGGAAAAATATGTAAGGCACAATTGACGTATACCGTCCTTCTAATGTTGACTCCACCAGCATTAGAAACATCAATTCGAATCCAGTTTAAAAACGTGTAGCGGCGTAGCGGCTATCCTGAAAACTAGCGAATCAATCAGCAGTTCCCGTCAAATGAAGACACCCTTTGAAGTCCATCTTTGATTCAACCCAATCTTTCTGGTTTATTTACGCCAAAAAAGCACAAATAATTGGCCTCGTTCCTCGGCCACCATGTGTTGTCAATATAAAAACGGGCAGAGGCCCCAATGCGAAACGTCGCCAAGGGGGCACCAATTTTTGTTTTGCTTTGTTCGGTTTTTGCCGACAAGGGGGTTTCAATTTAATACTGTTCCTAGGTTTCAATCGTTTATCTATGATCGCAAACGTTAAAGTATGGTCACATGCCTCGTTACTCCCTAATAAACTCGTTGCACTTTCAGTTATGACGCGATGTTCTCTGCCAAAAGCAGTTGTTTGGGCGCGTTAAAATTTTTCAATGGACGACTTCGCTATAGCATACATGACTAGTAATTTTACCGTTATGGGCGGGTTTGAATAGCGTTCTTATGCAAAAAAAGCGATGTACGCTTGCGCCCAATTCGGATAGGGAGTAACGAGGTAGATTCATTTTTTTTGATCGCGGGAGGTGAAATTTGCGATCAAAAAAGCATGACCTTTCAACAGTTCAAAAATATCTGGTGCTTATTTGGTGTTAAGAAGATGCTTTTTTGGTGTTGAAATGGTGGGATAAAAACCAGGCTGGTGTTTCTAATTCGCTACCTCAACTCTTCGCGATAGTCAAAATGAGGTTCCGTCGCATTAACTTTTAAAAAGGCGAGTTTAAGCCGTTACGACTTTTTATATTATCGCTGGACGGACTACGCCTGCCAATGCATAAAACTGGTCTGCAAATGACATGTTCTCACATCCGACC